>JASHPI010000101.1 GCA_030038215.1 Vulcanimicrobiota bacterium
GGGGAACCGGCCATTGTGGGACGCGTGGAAGACGGGCGGCTGCTCCTCGACCTGCGCACGATCGCCCCGGAGCAGGACGAAACCGTGATCGGCGCATTGACTCACTGGAATCGTTCCCGCGAGCGATAACCGATGCCCGAGCTCCCGGATGTTCTCGCCTACATGAGCGCCCTACAGTCGCGAATTCTCGGATGCCGGCTCGAGCGGGTGCGTTTGGCAAGCGTCTCGCTGCTGCGCACCGCCGATCCGCCGCTGCGCGCCGTCGAGGGGCGTAGCGTGCGCGAACTGCGGCGCATCGGCAAACGCATCGCGATCGGTCTCGACGGCGATCTGTGGCTCGTCATCCATCTGATGATCGCAGGGCGGTTGCACTGGCGCGCGCCGGGCGCGAAGCTCGGCGGCCGCAACGCATTGGCGGCGTTCGATTTCCCCAACGGCACGCTGGTGCTGACCGAAGCCGGCAGCAAGCGCCGGGCGTCGCTCTCCGTCTTGCATGGCGCCCAGGCGCTCGAAACGCTCGATCGCGGCGGCGTGGATGTCTTGGAGTGCGACCCGGAGGAGTTCGTGCGCGCGTTAAGCGCCGAAAATCGCACCCTCAAGCGCGCGCTGACCGATCCGCGCATCGTCGACGGCATCGGCAACGCCTACTCGGATGAGATCCTTCACGCCGCGCAGCTCTCCCCGACCGCGCTCACGCGCAACCTCTCGCCCGAGGAGTGGAAGCGCCTCTTCGATGCGTCGCGCCGGACGCTTGCGCTCTGGATCGACCGGCTGCGCAACGAGGCGCGAGGAGACTTCCCCGAAAAGGTGACCGCCTTTCGCGACGCGATGGCCGTTCATGGGCGCTTCGGCCAAGCGTGTCCGCGCTGCGGTGAGCGCGTGCAGCGGATTCGCTATGCCGACAACGAGACGAACTATTGTCCGCGCTGTCAGACCGGTGGCAAGGTGCTCGCCGACCGCGCGCTATCGCGCCTGCGCATCAATCCGAAAACCACCCCGACGGCTGCACGTCGAGGTTGACGTTGATTTGCTTGACCTCGGTGTACGCGTCGTACCCGTAGGTACCGAGCTCGCGGCCGATGCCGGATTGCTTGTAGCCGCCCCACGGCGCTTCGTTGTAGGTCGGATGGTAGGTATTGATCCATGTGATACCGGCGCGCAGCTTGCGAATGACGCGATGCGCTTTGGCGATGTCTTGCGTAAAGACGGCGCCGGCCAATCCATAGATCGTATCGTTTGCCAAGCCGATTGCGCTGGCTTCGTCCTCGAACGTTTGGACGACTAAGACCGGCCCGAAGATCTCTTCTTGCACGATGCGCATGCCGGGCGAGGTTTCATCGAAGATCGTCGGCGCGATGAAGTTCCCGTTTGCGAGCGCTCCGCCCAAACGATTTCCGCCGCAGAGCATCCGCGCGCCCTCCGCATGACCAGCCGCGATGTAGCCTTCGACCCGCTCGCGATGGACGGGTGAGATGATCGGCCCCATCTCGGTCTGCGGATCGAAGCCGTCGCCGACGCGAATCTTCTGCGCCCGCTCGACGAGCCGGTCGACGAAGCGATCGTGCAGGCTCCGCTGAACGAGAAGGCGCGACCCGGCCGAGCAGACCTGCCCGGCGTTTGCGTAGATGCCGAAGAGCGCGTAATCGACCGCCGTCTCGAAATCGGCATCCCCGAAGACGATGTTCGGCGATTTGCCGCCCAGCTCGAGCGAGATCTTTTTCAGATTCGAGGTCGCGGCTTGCATGATGCTGCGGCCGGTCTTGGTGCCGCCGGTAAAGGCGATCTTGTCTACCAGCGGACTTTCGGCAAGCGCGTGGCCGACCGTCGCGCCGGCGCCCAGTACGATGTTGACGACGCCCGGCGGGAACTTCAGCTCGTCGAAAAAGCCGGCTAGACGAATCGCCGAGAGCGGCGTCAGTTCAGACGGCTTGAGAATGCATGCATTTCCCGCGGCGAGCGCGGGTGCAAGCTTCCAGGCTGCCATCAGCAGCGGATAGTTCCACGGAATGATCTGTCCGCAGACACCGATCGGCTCGCGGACGGTGAACGTCTGCGAAGGCGCGGGCACGTCGAAGGTCTGTCCGTGCGGTTTGGTCGCGAGGCCGGCGTAGTAACGAAAGCAATTGGCGGCGTCGACGACGTCGTACTCGGTTTCGCGCAGCGGCTTGCCGTTGTTGAGCGTGTCAATCCGCATCAACTCCTCGCGATGGGCCTCGATCTCATCAGCTAGGCGAAAGAGCAGCGCCGCCCGCTCCGCGGCCGCCAGCGAGCTCCACGTTCCCTGGTCGAAGGCGTTGCGCGCGGCTGCGATCGCGCGCCGCGCGTCCTCGACGGACCCTTCGGCGACGACGGCAATCGGCTCGCCCGACGCCGGATTGAAGAGCTCGCGCGTGCCGCCCTCGGCGGCCAGCCTCCACTCTCCGTCGACGTACATCGGAATCACGCCGTTGATGCGCGGCAGATTCGCGAGAATCTGCTCAACGTGCGGGGCTGGGTGTGTCGTGGCTTGCATGACGCGATGCTCCTGTTTGGGCTAAGGCCATGGAGTCCAAGCTCTCGCGGAGCGCGTGGCAGACGTAGTCGGCCTCTTCCTCCGCGATCGTGAGGGGCGGTTCCACCCGAATGACGCGGGCGTTGACCAACGTTCCGGAGACCAGAACGCCGCGGTCGAGCATGCGTTTCCCAAGCTCGAATCCGGTCGCATGATCGCGGAACTCCAGCGCGATCAAGAGGCCTTTGCCGCGCACGTCGACGACCAAGTCGTCGTGGCCGGCAACCGCGCGGCGAATGCCGGCCAACATGCGTTCGCCAAGGCGCGCCGCGCGTTCGGGCAACCGCTCCTCGATCAGGACGTTGATCGTTGCCAGTGCGGCAGCGCATGCCAGCGGGTTGCCACCGAACGTAGACGTGTGCAAGAACGGGTTGTCGAAGAGCCGAGCGAAGATCTCGCGCCGTCCGACGACGACACCGGCGGGAACCACGCCGCCGCCGAATGCCTTTGCCAGGCACATGAGATCCGGCGCAACGTCGTAGTGCTCGCAGCAAAACATCTTGCCGGTACGGCCCATGCCGGTCTGCACTTCGTCGAGAATGAAGAGCGCCCCGAACTCATCGCAGAGTGCGCGCACGCCCGGCAAATAGTCGTCAGCGGGAATGTTCAC
>JASHPI010000102.1 GCA_030038215.1 Vulcanimicrobiota bacterium
CCTTGCGATAGAGCGGCTGGGTCAGGCGTTCGGGCGACTCGCCGAAGCCGATGTTGTAACGACCACGATCGCAAAGCCAGCCATCCGAAACCTCGTCCTGTTCGACCAGCATCGTGCGGAGCAGCTTCCCATAGCGCACGTCGGCGAATTGTTGGCAGCCGACGGCGCATTGCGTGCAGGTCGTCTGCGTCCGGTCCAGATCCCAGGGACGCGACTTAAAACGGTATGTTTTCGATGTAAGCGCGCCGACCGGGCACAGCTCGGTGACGTTACCGGTAAAGTTGTGCCGGTAGGGTCGATCGCTCGCGGTCGCGATAATATCCCGCGCGCCGCGGTCCTTGACGATGAGCTGGCGCTGGTCGGCAATGATGTCGTCAAAGCGCACGCAGCGCTGGCAGACAATGCACCGCTCTTCGTCGAGCACGATCGTTGGTCCGAGATCGACGGCCTTAGGTTTGCGCAGCTTGGGATCGGCAACGTCGGAGGTGCCGCGCGCGTACGCCAGCGCATAGTCTTGCAGGTCGCACTCGCCGCCTTTGTCGCAAATCGGGCAATCCAGCGGGTGATTGACGAGAAAGAGCTCGAGGACTGCTGCACGCGCCGCATCGACCTTGGGGCTGCGCGTGTGGACCACCATCCCGTTGCTCGCCGTCGTGTTGCAGGCGATCTGCAACTTCGGTATGCCCTCGATCTCGACCATGCAGATGCGGCAGAGTCCGGCCGGGCCGAGCTTGGTGTGATAGCAGTAGATCGGAATCTCTTGCTTGACCGTCTTGGCGGCTTCGACCAGGAGCGTTCCCTTCGGAACGGTGACCGGAACGCCGTCGATCGTAAGGTTGACCAACTCCGGCAAAGGGGATGCCGCGCTCATGCCGGCGCTCCTACCGCCGCGATGCGCGACTTGAACGCCTCCGGAAAGCGCACCATGACGGACTTCAAGAACGGCTCGATCGAGTCGCCTAGGGGACAGAGATTCAGGCCCGTAATCGCGCCCGAAACGCGCATCAGCATTTCATAGTCACCCGGAATGCCGCGATGGTGCACGAGCCTCTCGAGCACCCGTTCCATCCACTGACCGCCCTCGCGGCAGGGTGTGCATTGCCCGCATGACTCGTGCGCGAAGAAACGGACGAGATTGTAAGCAGCGTTTACGAAGTCGGTGGTGTCGTCAAAAACGAGGAAGGCGCCCGAGCCGAGCATCGATCCCGCCTTGGCCATCGATTCGTAATCGTACGGCAGATCGAGATCGTCTTCGAAGATGCACGCCGACGAACCGCCGCCAGGCTGGATTGCCGTCAAGGTGCGACCTGGTCTCAACCCACCGGCGATTTCGATGATCTCTCGCACGCTGGTGCCGAGCGCCATCTCGTAGTTGCCGGGACGTTGCACGTGGCCGGATACCGACACGATCTTGTAGCCTTTGCTGCGCTCGGTACCGGCCGACGCAAACCATTCCGGCCCGCGCTGCAGAATCGGAACGAGATAGGCGAGCGTCTCGACGTTGTTGACGATCGTCGGCTTGCGGTACAGGCCCTCGACGGCTGGAAACGGCGGCTTGAGGCGCGGCTCGCCGCGTCTTCCCTCCAACGAGTTGAGCAACGCGGTCTCCTCGCCGCAGATGTAAGCGCCCGCGCCGCGGTGCACCGTCACCTCGAGATCGTAGCTGCTGCCGAGGATATTCGTTCCGAGGTAGCCGGCTTGGCGCGCCTGCTCGAGCGCAGCGCAGAAGACCTCATAGCCCCGCTTGAACTCACCGCGAATGTAAATGAACGCATGGTGCGAGGCGATGGCGTAAGCACCGAGCAGCATGCCCTCGAGCACCAAGTGCGGCGTCTCTTCGAGCAGCATATGATCTTTGAACGTGCCCGGCTCCGCTTCGTCGCAGTTGCAGACCAGATAACGCGGATACCGGTCGCTCGGCAGAAACGACCACTTCCTGCCGGTGGGAAATGCGGCACCGCCGCGACCGCGCAGCCCCGACTTTTCAGCCGCATCGAGGATGTCGAGCGGCTTCAGGTCGCGCACCGCGCGTTCCCATTGCTGATAACCGCCGCGTGCACGATAGACGCCGATGTCGCGCAGGTCGGCTTCGCCGATGCCGTCGGTCAGAACCTTAGTGACCGGCACGATCACCTTCTTTCGCTTCCTCTTCGACCAGCTCGGCCACCGAACGCGACTCGACCACGGCACGCTCTTGCGTGCGGTGGAAAAAATAGACGTCGCGATTGATGATGTTGTCGAGCATGATGAGGCCGCTCGCGTCGCCGACGCCGCCGGCGTTGTCCGGGCTCTCGACGCCGACCGCGCCCGGCGCCTTCTTGCCGTCGCCGACCTGCCCGTCTTGCGGAACCGCCCACGTAGAGGCGGGCGCCGCGGTCTGGGGCATCGGCGCGACCGGGTAGGTGCCGGCGCGCATCGCTGCCAGCATCTCGTCGATCTTGGCCGGCGTGAGGTCGTAGGCGAACTCGAGATTCACTTCCATGCACGTCGCTCGATCGCAGGCCGCCAAACATTCGACTTCTTCGTACGAGAAGAGGCCGTCGCCGGTGGTTTGCAGGTGGCCGATGCCGAGCTTCTCGCGGAAGTAAGCCATGATGTCCTCGGCGCCGTTGATCGTGCACGGGAGTCCGCGGCAGACTTGCAGGACGTACTTTCCGACCGGGCGTCGATAAAGCAGGGTGTAGAACGAAACGGTGCTTTCGACTTCGGCCGGCGTGAGGTCGAGCATCTCCGCAGCGGCTTGCATCGCGTCTTGGCTCACGAAGCCTTCGTTTTGCTGAAACAAGTGCATCATCGGCAGCAACGCCGAGCGCTTCTGCTCGTACTGCGCAATGATGCGTTCGCATTCGGGTCGCAGCCGCTCGAGCAACGCCGGAAAGTCCTTCTCCCTTTGCGTCACCGGTCGACCTCGCCGAAGACTGGATCCAGCGAGCCGATCATCACGACGAGATCCGCGATCAGGTTGCCTGGCGCGATGCCCTTGAGCGCTTGCAGGTTATACATGCTGGGGGGACGCGTGCGGACGCGGTAGGGCCGGTTCTCGCCGTTGCTCACGATGTAAAAACCAAGCTCTCCGCGCGGCGACTCGATCGCCTGATAGACGTCGCCCGGCGGCACGCGAAAGCCTTCGCTCATCAGCTTGAAGTGGTGGATCAACGCTTCCATCGAAAGCGCGATCGTCTCTTTGGGCGGCGCGGCGACCTTTGGATCGTCGATCATCACCGGGCCGGGCCGGTCGAGCCGCCGGCGTGCTTGCTCCACGATGCGCATCGCCTGCTCCATCTCATCGAGGCGCACGAGGAAGCGCGCGTAGGCGTCGCCCTCGGTGCGGGTCGGAACGTCGAACTCGTACGTTTCGTACCCGCAGTATGGAAAGGCTTTACGAACGTCGTAGGCGATGCCGCTGGCACGCAAGCTCGGGCCGGTGACGTTCCACCCGAGGGCATCCTCGGGGCTCAATACGCCGACGTCGATCGTGCGATCCTGAAATATGGGGTTGGCCTGGAGCAAGCCGCGAAGCTCGCGCATGCGCCCGGGAAACTTCTCGATCAGCGCGTCGAGTTGCGCCAGGACGCCGTCGGGGAGATCGCCGTTGAGGCCCCCGACACGGACGTAATTTGGATGCATGCGCGCGCCGCCGGTAGCCTCTTGCAGGTCGAGGATGTTTTCGCGCAGATCGAAGCAGTAGAAGAACACCGAGATTGCGCCCAGGTCGATGCCGTGCGTGCCCAGCCAGACGAGATGCGAGGCGATGCGCGTCATCTCCATGTGCAGCACCCGGATCGTTTGCGCGCGCTCGGGTATCTGGTCGGTAATTCCCAACAGCTTCTCGACGCCCAACGCGTAGCAAAGCGCATTCGAAGAGGGAGCGAGGTAATCCATCCGCTCGATGACCGTCTGGGCCTGCGTCCAGAACAGGCCTTCGGCCGTCTTCTCGATGCCGGTATGAAGGTAGCCGATCTCGGGCTCGGCCTTGACGACGTTCTCGCTATCGATCTCGAGCAGGAGTTGCAACACACCGTGAGTGGACGGATGTTGCGGCCCCATCGAGAGCACCATCGCGTTGCCGTCTTGGCTGACGATTTCGGGCGTCAGCGGCGTGGTCGACATCGTCACGGCGTCTTGTCATCCTGGGCGCGAACACGCTTCACCTGTTCTTGCAGCGCCGCGAGCGTCCGCCCCGAGGGCGGCGTGCCGGCTACGACGTTGCTCTTGTTGGCAAAGGCCGGGCGCGGCGAGCGTTCACGCTCCGGACCGCGCATCGGATAGTCTTTGCGCAGCGGATGACCTTCCCAATCGTAGGGCATCTGGATGCGCCGCAGGTCGGCGTGCCCCTCAAAGACGATGCCAAAGAGATCGTAAACTTCGCGCTCGGCCCAATCGGCCGACGTCCACAAGTCCATGACACTCGGCAGCGCCTGGCCGTCATCGACGCCGCAGAGAATGCGCATCCGCACCGGCGTTCCAACTTCGGAGACGCTGGCCGCGCGGGCCGGCAGTTTGAGCAAATGGTACACGACGTCGAAGCGCGGTTTGCGCGTCAGGTAATCGACGGCGCCGAGGTCGAGCAGCATCGTAAAGCCATCGGCTTTAAGAGCCTCGAGACGCGCGCGCAAAGCTTGAGGATCGATGCGCTCGATGACCGCATCGCCGATGGGCGGACGCAGACTGGGAGGATCGATCGCTGCACCGGTGATCGGCGGAATCTGTGTACTCGGCATCAGGTGTCTTCTGGTCTTAGGAGCGAGCCAGGATGCCTCCGCGGCCGCCCTCGCGGATTTGCTGTTGAATCAGGTTCACCGCGTAAAGCAGGCCGTCGGGCGTCGGCGGACAGCCGGGAACGTAAACGTCGACCGGAATGATCGTGTCGATTCCTTGAATGATGGCGTAGTTGTCGAAGATGCCGCCCGAGCTCGCGCAGGCGCCCATCGATATGACCCATTTCGGATCCGCCATCTGATCGTAGAGACGCTTCACCACCGGCCCCATCTTCTGCGCGACGCGACCCGAAACGATCATGAGGTCGGCTTGGCGCGGTGAACTGCGGAAGACTTCCGAACCCAAGCGAGCGATGTCGTACTCGGCCGAGGTTACCGACATCATCTCGATGGCACAGCAGGCCAAGCCCATCGTGAGCGGCCAGACCGACGAGCTCTGCGCCCACCGCGCGACGTCGTCGAGCCGCGCCAGCATGAAGCCGCCCGGACTCACCGCCACACGAACCCGCCCTTCTTCCACACGTAGGCGTAGCCAATCGCCAAGACGATGATAAAGACCACCATTTCGAGCAAGCCGAAGACGCGCAGCGCGTGCATCTGCACGGCCCACGGATAGAACGAGGCTGCTTCGACGTCGAAGATCACGAAGAGCATCGCGATGAGATAGAAACGTATCGG
>JASHPI010000103.1 GCA_030038215.1 Vulcanimicrobiota bacterium
CGATGCGGCTTGCCACGAATGCATCGGCGAGGCGGGTAGGCGCATAGCGGACGAGCAAAGACGCCTGCCAAAACAGGGCCATCCGCTCGGCGATCCAGCGGGCCTGTCCTTCGATTTCGTTCGCATCGCGAAGGGCGCGTTCCAAGTGTCGCGCTTCGGCCGCGATGCGCGCCTCGGGCAGGGCCGACTCGATCTCGCTCCGCCAAGCTTCGAGCGCCTCGGGCTGTTTTTTCACGATTCTCAGCACGTCCAGTGCATTGATGTTACCCGAACCTTCCCAAATCGAGTTCAGCGGCGCTTCCCGGTAGAGACGGGGCATGATCGACTCTTCGACGTAGCCGTTGCCGCCCAGGCACTCAAGCGCCTCCACCACGATCGCGGGCGCTCGCTTGCAGACGTAGTACTTGCCGAGCGCCGTGCCGATGCGCTTGAGCGCGGCCGCGCGCGGATCGTTTGGCGCGTCGTCGATCGCGCGCGCAACCCGCATGAACAGGGCGGTTGCGGCCTCCGACTCGAGCACCAGATCCGCCAGCACGTTTTGCATCAGCGGATGATCGATCAACGCTGCGCCGAAAGCGAACCGATAGGTTGCGTGATGGATGGCTTGCGCGAGCGCGGCGCGGATGAGCCCTGCCGAGCCGATCGTGCAATCGAGACGCGTGTAGTTCACCATCTCGACGATCGTCGCGAGACCGCGTCCCTCTTCGCCGATCAGCCAACCGTGCGTAGCGTCGAACTCGACTTCGGCCGAAGCGTTGCTGCGGTTTCCTAGTTTGTCTTTGAGCCGCGCGATGGCGAACGGATTGCGCGTGCCGTCGCCAAGCACGCGCGGCACCAAGAAGCACGAGATGCCGGCGTCGGTCTGCGCTAGCACGAGGAACGCGTCGTTCATCGGCGCGCTGCAGAACCACTTATGGCCGGTCAAAAGATACTCGCGGCCCGGCCCGGGCCGATCCGCAGCAACGGCGCGCGTTTGGTTTGCGCGCACGTCCGAGCCGCCTTGCTTCTCGGTCATGCCCATGCCGCAAAGTGCCGAGGTCTTTTGCACGATAGCGCGCAGGTCCGGTTCGTAAGCACGTTCCGCGAACGCCGGAACCCACACCGCCGCCAATTCGGGCTGCACGCGCACCGCGGGGACGGCGGCGTACGTCATCGAGATTGGGCAGCCGTGCCCCGACTCGACCTGCGACCAAATGAAGAACTTCGCGGCGCGGCGCGCGTGCGGGTAGGGCGCCAGGTCGCGCCACGGCGCGCCGTGCAGTCCGGCCTGTACGGCGTGGCGCATAAGGGCGTGCCAGGCCGGATGGAAATGGACTTCGTCGATGCGATGCCCAAAGCGATCGTGGGTTTGGAGCTGCGGCGGATGCTCGTTGGCAGCAAAACCGAGCGCGATCACGTCCGGCCGTCCCGCCTGCTCGCCGAGCAGCTCGAACTCTTCGGGCGGCGAGCCGGGAGCCTCGCGCTCGAGCGCTTCGCGCAGCGCCGTATCGGTGGCGAAAAGGTTGTAGCCTTCGAGCGGCGGCGGCTGATTCTCTACGACGTGCGTCGGCATTGCATCAAAACTCGGACGATTAACCCCCGATGAAGCTCATCTCCACTTTCGAGGCTCTCGCCGTCTCTGTCGTACGAATCTCGGAGTAACGATCTTCACGGGACCGCCAGATTGACGCGATGGCATCGCGGATCTCTTCGTCATTCTTGCCGCCACGGAGAAGCGATTTGAGGTCGTAGCCCTTGTTTGCAAAGAGGCATGTGTACATCGTGCCGTCACTGGAAAGCCGCGCGCGTGTGCACGAGCTGCAGAACGCCTCGGTCACGCTCGAGATGACGCCGAACTCGCCCGAGCCATCTTTGTACCGCCAGCGCTTGGCGACTTCTCCGTAGTAATTGGCGTGGGCGGCCACACAGGGAAAAACGTCGTTGATCGCACGGACCACCTCCGCGCTCGGCACGACGTGCTCCATCTTCCAGCCATTGGTCGTGCCAACGTCCATGAACTCGATGAAGCGCACGATGTTGCCCGAACCCTTGAAGTAGCGCGCCAGGTCGACGATCTGCTTGTCGTTGACGCCGCGCTTGACCACCGTGTTGATCTTGACCGGCGCAAGCCCAGCGGCGGCGGCGGCATCGATTGCTTCCAACACTCGTGCCACCGGAAACTCGGCACCGTTCATCGCCCTGAACGTCGCGTCGTCGAGAGAGTCCAGGCTCACCGTTATGCGGGTTAGCCCGGCGGCTTTGAGCGCCTCAGCCTTGGCTTTCAACAGCGATCCGTTTGTGGTCAGCGTCAGCACCACGTCCGGCAGCGCAGCGCGCAGCATCGCGATGAGTTTTTCGACGTCCTTGCGCACCAGCGGCTCACCGCCGGTCAGGCGGATCTTTTGCACGCCGTGGCCGTGAAAAATCCTCGCAAGGCGCACGATCTGTTCAAACGTCAGGATCTCCGCGTGCGGCAGAAACTGGTAGCCTGGACCTATCACTTCTTTAGGCATGCAGTAGACACAGCGAAAGTTGCAGCGATCCGTCACCGAGATCCGAAGGTCGCGGATGCTCCGGCCGCGCGTGTCCGAAACCGGGAGTGCCGTCATGCGGTCCGGCTCAACGTGCAGCGCGGATCCAGGCTGCATCGCCCTCGACATAGTGTTCCTTTTTCCAGATTGGCGCCCGCTGCTTCAGCTCGTCGATAGCGTATTCGCAAGCGTCGAAGGCAGCCGCTCGATGCGCCGACGCCGCGACGACGGCAACCGCGATCTCGCCTACGCGCAACTCTCCCACGCGGTGCACGATGGCGAGTTCCACCTCGCCATACCGGTCGCGGACCTCTTTCGCGAGGCGCTCGAACTCGGCGACCGCCATCTCGTCGTAGGCTTCGTACGAGAGGCCGCTTACCTCGCGGCCGTCCGAAGCGCGTTCACGAACGATGCCGAGAAAGGTCACCACACCGCCTTGCGCGTCGCCGTGCACCGATGCTTCGACGGCGCGGGGATCTATCGCATCGCGCGTGATCGCGAACATCCCGGCCCCTTCGACGCCTTTGCGCGCCGATACTCTTATCGCTATGCTGCGGCTTCGACCGGACGAAGGCGCTCCTCGCTGCGTGATTTGAGCGTTGAGGCCAAGACGAGCGCAATGAACGCGACCGCGCAGAAGGCGAGGTACGCGTGACGATAGCCTGTGATTTCGGTGTGCGCCATGCCGATCAGGCCGCCGGCCATCGAGCTCCCTACGATCTGACCGATGATCAGCGCCTGACTCAGCAGGCCGACGGCCGTCGCGCGCATCGCTGCGGGCGTCTCATTGGTCACGATGTAGCGGGTCGGCGCGCCAAGCAGTGCGCCAAATCCCGTCCCGGCGACGATCATCGCGAGCAGGACAAGCGGCAGCGATTGAAATCCGAGCGCGAAGATCGCGAGGCCGAACTCCGTGAGAATTGTCCCGGCCAGCAGTACGTCGCGGCTTCCAACTCGGTCGAGCGCGCGTCCCGAAGCCGGAATCACAGCAACGAACATGAACGCGCCGAGTGCTGCGATGAAGCCGGCTGCCGCGTACGAGAGGCCGAGCGCGCCGACCAGAACGATCGGTATGAAGAAGAGCGCGCCTTCGAGCACGCCGATCACGAGCTCGAGCGCGTACGTTTTTGCGAGTTGTCGCGTGCGCAACATCGCAGGGGGAAACAACGGATTGCGCACCAGGCTCTCCCAAAGCGCAAACCCTCCGAGAATGCCGGCTCCGAGCAAGCCGATGGGCGGTCGAGCGCCGATCAAACCTGTCACAACGCCGAGCAGACCGAGTGAGAGCAGCAGAAGCCCGATGACATCGAGCGGCTCGTCGCGCCGCGGAGCGCGGGCCGGAACGTTACGCAGCGCGAGGGCGAAGACTGCCGCCGCTAGCGGAACGTTCGCGAAAAAGATCCAGCGCCACGAAATGTAGTGCGTGATCAGCCCGCCGATACTCGGCCCGATTACCGCGGCGAGTCCCCAGGTCGCGGCGACCATTCCCAGCGCCGCCCCGCGCTGCCCCGCCGGAACAACGTCGCCGATCGCGGCGGTCGCGACCGGAAAGATGCCGCCTGCACCGAGCGCTTGCATCGCGCGTGCGAATAGTAAGACCGTGTAGTTCGGCGCGGTGATCGCAACGATGCTGCCTACGGCGAAGAGCGAGATGCAGGCGAGATAAACCGCGCGCCGGCCGTAGCGATCGGCCAGCGTGCCGGCGATGGCGATCGACAGCACCGTGACCAGGAGATAGATCGTGAAGATCCACGCCAGATCGCCGGTTTGCACGCTGAAGTCGCGCCCGAGCGCGGGAAGCGCGGGCGCAAGAACGCTCAAGTCCAGGGCGCCCGCAAAGACGCCCAAGCCCAGCGTCAACAAAAGGGCCTTCACGAGATGATGCGGTCGATGACCATGGCCGCGCACATCAACGCGAGGTAGAGCAGTGAGTACCGAAAAAGCTCGCGAGCCTGCACTTTGCCGCCCGTCTCGCGCCACGTTCGCAGCGCGTCGAGCAGGAAGACGGCACCCAGGAGCGCTGCCGCGCCAAAATAAAGGGCGCCCATAACGTGGAGAGGATAGAGTGCGAGCGAAGCTGCGACCAGCACGATGCTGTAGTAGACGATCTCGCGCTTGGTGCGTTCCTGGCCGCAGACGTTGGGCAGCATCGGAATGTTGGCTTTCCCGTATTCGGTCTCGGTCATCAGCGCGAGCGACCAGAAGTGCGGCGGCGTCCACAGGAAGATCAGCGCAAACAAACCGAGCGCCGGAGCGCCGACCGTGTGTGTAACCGCTGCCCAGCCGACCAGCGGAGGCAACGCGCCGGCGGCTCCGCCAATCACGATGTTCAGCGGGGTCGTGCGCTTGAGCCACATCGTGTAGACGACGACATAGTAGACGAGGCCGAGCAGCGAGAGCCAGGCGGCGAGTGGATTGACCAGCGTATATAAAAGGATGAACGAGACGGCGCCGGTCAGCGCAGCGTAGATGGTCGCGTTGCGAATCGAGATCCGTCCTTGCGGAATCGGACGCGACTGGGTGCGTTTCATGATGCGATCGATATCGGCGTCCCAAATGCAGTTGAAGGCACCGGCCGAAGCGGATGCGAGCGCGCCGCCGAGCAGCGTCCAAAAGAGCAAACGGAGCGGCGGAACCCCGCGGGCGGCCATCGCCATCGATGCCGCGGTCGTTATCAGCAGGAGCGCGATGATGCGAGGTTTTGATAGCGCATAATAATCGCCGATCGCGGACAACGCGCGCGTCATCGCGGCCCGTTCGTCAAGGCAAGCCGACGGTCGAAGACGGACGCATCCAACGCGGCGAAGATCGTCGCTAGAACGAAACTCAGAAAGACGAGCGCCGCGTTGACGGCGTGAGCCTCACGCAGATCCGTCGGCAATCGAAGCGCGACGTTTAGCAAGCCGAGCAGCACTTGCAGACAGACGAGCGCAGCTCCCACGCCGGCGGCGGCGCGCACGCGCCGCGATGCCGGACGTGCCCATACCAGCGCCAGCGAGGCGGCGGCACAAATCAAGGTAGCGGCGGCGGCGAAACGGTGCATCATTTGAACGTCTTGACCGGGCGTGTATACGACCACGCTTCCGGCGCATCCCGGAATCGACAGGCAAGCGAGGCCGGCGCCGCTCGAGCTGACATACGCGCCGACGCACATCGTCGCAAAGGCGACGAAGGCGGTCGCTGCGAGCATCCACACGATGGGCGTCGCCGCGGGCGCGGCGTTCCCAGCCTCGTTCCGGCCGGCCCGCGAAGCCGCGGCGAACACCGCCATCGCCGAGATCGCGGCGATCAGCGCCATTGCGGTGGCCCAGTGCAAAACCACCGATGACGGGGTATTTGCGAGTCGGACGGTTGCCGCACCGAGCCAGACTTGGACAAAGAAGAGGAGCGCAATAATCCCGACCGAGGGAGCGATGAAGGGGGACTGTCTGCGTTCGCGCCAGGCCACGACGATGAGCGCCACCACCAGCGGGGCAACGGAGAACGCGAAGAGCCGATGCGCCCACTCCCAAAGCGTCCCGTTGGCCAGCGAAGGAAGCAGGTGGCCGCGACAGAGCGGCCAGTCGGGGCAGGTGAGGCCTGCACCGTTGATGCGCGTCCAGCTTCCGAGCATAACCGTGACCAGCGCCACCGCATCGGCGGCGAGTGCCAGACGCAACAGATTCTTCATGTGTGCTCTAAGCGTATCTTCAGCGGTTTTGGTAGGGCAACGACAACCCCCACAGAAACCCGTCGGCCGTGAAACGCTGGTTGACCCTGGCCGGCCTAGCCGTGGGGGTCATCATGCTGGCCAGTTGCCGCGAGGTTCGTGTCAATACCCTCGGGCAGGGTACGACCAACGTGCTTGGTGGGAATCAAATCCTCATCGTGCGTGATACGGAATCCCTGAACAAGCTCGGCATTCACGCACCAGTCCATTTTAAGAGTGAGTTCGGCGCCGTCCTGCTCATGGGACCGCACAACCGCACGGGGTACAAGCAGATCGTCGAGTCGATCCGAGCCAACAAGCA
>JASHPI010000104.1 GCA_030038215.1 Vulcanimicrobiota bacterium
TGACTCGCGACCAACTGCCGCTCGCGGTCGACGACGACGTTACCGAACTCGTTGGCGATTTGTGCCGACCCGTTGGGGTTTCCCCACGTTACGGCAAGCGAGATGATCGACGTATTGGTGACCGGCTTAACCGCAAGGTGCCGCAGCAGCTCGTGCGGCGAAACGCTGAGTCGAAGCGCGCTGATGACCTGCTCGGCGACCGGCGTCTCTTGGAAGAGCTCGACGTACGTCTCGGCGCTCTGCACGCCGGAGAGGATGAGCAGCGCGTTGAGAGCCGGGATGTCGCTGTTCGGTCCGGCGCTCGTGCTGCTTCCGGAAGTCGAGTCGCTGGAGTTGAGGCTCGATCCCGAGTTGCCGGCGATCAGTTTAACCGTCGTCGTGTAACTCTTGGGCATAACCAGCGATAAGATGAGCACCAAGCCGACAAAGCCGAAGAAAATCGCCAGCATCGGGCGCAGGCGCCGGGCAAATACTCTACCCAGCCCGCCGATGTCGGTTTGCGTGCTTTCGGGTTGCGAAAATGAGATCGGCGGCGCGGCGCCGGTGGGGACCTGAATCAAGGGTTAGCGACCTCCACGAGTGTCGAGTCTCCGACGCTCCATGGTGAGGAGACCAGAGGTATCTTTTCCGGGCATCACGGAATGAGCCGAGTCAGAATGTAGAGCAGACCGGTGCCGGCTCCGGTGAAGAAGTCGGACGGTCTTTTTGCCTGCGGGACGTAGATGACGTCGCCCTTTTGCAGCGCTACGTCGGCCGACTGGTCGTTCTCTTTCAGCGCTTGGTAAAGATTGATCTCTTGCGTGGTCTGCTTACCGTCGGGCCCCGTTCGGATCAACCGAATGTGATTGAGATCCGACTCCGCGTTCTGACTGTCGCCGGCCTTGGCGATCGCAACAGAGAGATGATCGCCTTCGTTCACCTGAACGTCACCGGGATGATCGACCGCGCCCGCTACGTCGACCGTGAACTGGATGGGTCCCGGCACGTAGACGACGGAGCCTTCGCTTACGGGGACGTCGAGCTGCGTATTGCCACGCTGCAAGAGGTTTTGCAAGGATACGGTTTGGACGTTGCCGTTCGAGTCGGCAACGCGCGCATCCGGGAACGGACCGTTGACGTCGGCGATCCCGCCCGCAGCGGCAATGGCGTCGGTAAGTCTTGCATCCGAACGCAATGCGTATTTGCCGGGGTTCTTTACGTCGCCCAATACCAGCACGTTGGGCTGCCCGAGTTGGGCGATGGAGATGTTGACCACGGGATGGCGCACGTACTCGTGAAGGCGGGCGGCCAAAGCCGCGGCCGCCTGAGCCGGCGTCTTTCCCGCCACCTTGACGCGACCCACGAGCGGATAATCGATCGTGCCGTCCGGCAGAACGATGACGTTTTGGGTGAGCGTCTGATCACCGAATACTTGAACGCTCAGTTGATCGCCGGAATGAATGAGCGTGCGGCTGGAGAGCGGCACGGTGCTCCAGCGAGAGGCCGATGCGTTCGCGGCCGCTGCACTGGCCGTCGTGGCGCCCGCCGGGCTCGGGCTCGGTGAGGGCGTGCCCGTCAGGCCGTCAGCCAGCACCGTCCGCGCCGCCGACGCGCAGAAGATGAGGAAGGCGAGTGCCGCCAGCGTGCGGGCCATGCACAAATGGTACGGCTCGAATCGAGACAAGAGAACTGTCCGGCTGCCACAACGTCCTTAGTCCGGGAGTCCTCTCCGGTTCAGGAAAGGTGGGCCACGCCTCGGGCCGCGCTCGTTTGGTAAAACTCAGACATGATCGCGAGCCGAGTCCGCGGCGGCACGCTTGTCATCGCGGCGCTCCTTTTCATTGCCCTCGCAGCTCTCGCCCACCACTTTCGTCCGATCGCCAGACCCCAACCGCTGCAGTCAGGCGAAGCGATCGGCCGGCTCTCCTTTACGAAGCTCGACGGCTCTACTGTGGCCCTCGAACCCCGTGCCGGGCATGCGCTACTCGTGAACGTGTTCGCGACGTGGTGCCCGCCGTGCCGCAGTGAAACGCCGGCCCTCGCCGGTGTGGCACCGCGCCTGGAGCGTGCCGGCGTCGACGTCGTCGGCATCGACCAAGCGGAGAGCAGCTCGCAAGTCGAACGCTTCGCCGGGGAGTATGGGTTGCGCTATCCACTTTACATCGACTCGACGAACGCAACCAAGGCATCGCTCGACGCGCGAATCATTCCAACGACCGTCCTGGTCGACCGGCGCGGTGTGGTTCGCGTCATCCACGTCGGACCGCTTGACACCTCAGAGTTTCTCGCGCTGACCGCGAGCGTGATCCGATGAACACGCGGCGCAGAGCGGTCGTCGTTGGATTTGACTACTACGCGCGTTATCTCGCGCGCCTCACAAACGAGCGATCGCTGCACTGGCGTTTGCAGGCGTTCCCCGCATCGCGTTTGGGACTTCTTCGCGCCCTTTGGTCGTTGCGCACGGCCGATGCGCTGATCTCGTTCGGCGGTCCCGGTCCGAGCGTCGCGCTCGCCGAGGCGGCGCGCATGCGCCACATCCCAGTGATCGTCATTTGGGCGGGTAGCGACGTGCTGACGGCGGGCGAGTTACCTTTCGATCTTGCCGTCACCAAACGCCGCGGGTACACGAACTTTGCCGATGGCGAATGGCTTGTCGACGAGCTCAGAGACATCGGCGTTCACGCCGATTACAGGCCCGTAACGGCTGTGGACGTGGCCGCCACGGTCGCGCCTTTCCCCGGCCAGTTTCGCGTTCTGACCCATCTGCCCGAGCCTCGACGGGCCTTCTACGGTGAGCCGCGCGTTTACGAAGCGGCACGCGCAATGCCCAACGTCGAGTTCCTGGTAGTCGGAGCCGGAAATCCAAATCCAGCCGCGCCGCAGAACGTCACATTCTGCGGATACGTTCGCGACGTATCCACGCGCATCGACGACTCGACGGTCTTGCTTCGGCTGCCCGAGCACGACGGCAAATCAATGTTCGTGCTCGAGTCTCTCGCGCGGGGCCGGCACGTGGTGTGGACGCACGAGTTTCCCGGCGTGCATAGCGTCGCCACCACCGACGAAGCCGTGAACGTACTTCGGGGTCTCTACGAACGGCACCGGGCCGGTGCGCTCCCCACCAACGAGAGCGGCCGGCGTTACGTCCGCGAGCACTTCTCGCGGTCGACGATCGCCCGGCGATTCGAGTCGGATCTCGACGGCGTCGTCGCTTCCCACTCGCGCTCGCGCAACGGCAAAACGCACCACGTTGCGATCTCCGGTCTGGGTCTTTTTTCGGCAGAGGTCGCTAAAGAGACCGAGCGTCTTCACCCGGAGTGGAAGGCGTCGGTGCTGTGCACCAACTCCCGCGCCGAAGTGCTCGCGGCGATTCTGGCGCTGATGCGCGCCGAGGTCTGGTACTCGATTGGAAGCCCGCTGACCGATCGTTGGGTCGCGCTCTGCGCTCGGCTGCTTCGTAAGCCGCACGTCATCCATTGGGTCGGCTCGGATATCGAATACCTCAAGAAAAGGCCGGCGTTGCGCAAGCGGATGCGCTCCTCGGCGATCAAGCACTTGACGGAAATCTCTTGGACGGCGCAAGAGCTGCAAGACTTGGGATTGGAATCCGACATCGCTCCGCTTCCATTGCGCCATCACAGCGGGGGCGGCGTCAAACCGCTTCCCGAGCGCTTTACGATCATGCTCTATCTTCCCAAATCGCGCACGGAGTTTTACGGGAAGAGCGATTACGAGTCGCTCTTGGAAGAGTTCGCTTCCGATGCCGTGCGCGTGCTGATCGTCGGAGGGGGCGAGCTACGTGTGCCCGCGGGCGTCGAGGCGACGAACCTGGGCTGGCGCGACGATCTTCGAGGCGTCTACGAGCAAGCTACCGTGCTGATTCGTCTTACACCACACGACGGTCTCTCGCTGATGGTGCTCGAGGCCCTTTCGTTCGGCCGCTACGTCATGTGGTCGAAGCCGTTTCCCCATGCCTTCCACATCCGCGATCGGTCAGAGTTGCGGACGGGCCTTCGCTCGCTCATCGAGCGTCATCGACGCGGCGAGTTGCTCGCGCAATACACTGCGGCCGAAAATATAGCCCGTGAATATACGACCGAGCGCGCCGTCGGCCAAATTCTCCGTAGCTGGGAGAGCGTGCGATGATTCATCCACTCACAATTAACGAATGGAAAAGCTTCGATGCGCAGCATCCGGCGCCGACCTTCTTCGCGCGTCCGGCTTGGTCGCTGGCACTCGCGTACGCCTACCCCCACCTGCGGCCGTACCCTGTGCACGTGAGCCACGCCGACGGCAACGTGCTGGTCCCGCTGATGCAGGTTGCCGGCGGAAAGCTGAGCTGGAAGGCATTCGTCGGTATGCCCCTGGGCTCGTACACGTGCGCATTGCGCGAGGACGGATCGATCGCTTCGCCGCCGGAGTTCTCGCGCGCCATCGCGGAGATCGCTCGCGCGTGCGACGCGCTTACCGTCACGCCCTGGCCGCTCGTCGCGTGCGAACCGATGCCGGCCTGGCATCAGACTCGCCGTGAGACGGCGGTCATCGAGCTGACGGGCGGGGCAGACGCGGCGTTGCAAGGCATGAGCGGCGTGACCCGCCGCATGGCGGGGCAAGCGTTTCGCAACGGCGTGAGCTGCGAACCCAGCAGCTCGCCGGGCCTCGGCGCGACGACCTACTACGGCATTTTGCGTGAAGCCTCCGAAGGCTGGGGGCTGCACCACCCGCCCTTCAGCCGGGAGCTGATCGAAGGACTGGTCGCATACGGGGAGAGCGACGTTGAGATCTGGCTCGCGCAGTGCGACGGGCACCCGATTGCCGGGGGGATCGTCCTCTACGGCTCGCAAGAGTTGTTTTTCTGGAGTGCTGCGATGCGTGCGGCCTTTAGCCGGCTGCGCCCAAGCAACGCGCTCAACCTCGCGCTCATCGAGGCCGCCGCCCGCCGCAAGATGCGTTGGTATAACCTCGGCGCAAGTGAAGGGCTTCCCGGTGTAGAGCGGTTCAAGCGCGGTCTCGGCGCGCGAAGCGTTCCGTATGCGGAGCTGAAGCGCGAGGGAATTGCATTCGCAGCCTACTCGCGCCTGCGCGGCTCACTGCACCGCGCGCGCGAAAGCCGAGAAGAGAGGAGTCGGATCGCACATGGTAAGCACGCCCCAGCCTAACTTCCTGGGAGAAGAGCAACCGACACTCTACGCGCAGCGAGTGCGCGGGCGTCTGCCGGAGCGCCTATCCGTCGTTTGGACGATCGCTCTGCTGTCATCTGACGTTTTCGCGGTCCTGGCCGCGGCCTACGCGGTCGGCTTACCCGCCTTTGCCGGGCCGGCGGCTTGCGTGATCGTCTGCGGCGCACTGGCGATTTGCGGTGCCTATCAGACCTCCTACGCCGTACGGGCACGCGACGAGATCTATCATGTCGCGGCCGCCTGCGCGCTCGCAGCGATACCCCTGTGGGCTTTACTCCACCTCGTTACGGGCATTGCGGGTTGGCTTCCGATCATCGTGCTCGTCGTCGCGGGGATCGCGATTAGCCTGATTCACGTTGTGCTGCACTGCGCGCGCTATGCGAACAGCGAGTTGCCCTTCGCCGGCACTCGCTGCATTTCGCCGCAAGCGCACTGGCGCATCACGCGCCCCGTCTTCTTCTTTTGGAAATGCGCCTTCGACGTTTCGCTCTCCGTTCTCGGTCTGCTCGTTCTATCGCCGGTGATGATGGCCACGGCGGCGGCGATCGCGCTCGAATCGAACGGCCCAATCTTCTTCCGCCAGGAACGTCTCGGGCGCAGCGGAACGCACTTCGGGCTCTTCAAGTTCCGCACGATGCGCCCGGCGTCCGGGTCGACCTGGGCTCGCCCGGGCGACCTGCGCATTACGCGCGTGGGCGCCTTCTTGCGACGCTCGAGTCTCGACGAGCTGCCGCAGCTCTTCAACGTGCTTCGCGGTGAGATGTCGCTGGTCGGCCCGCGTCCCGAGATGATCGACTACGCTCGACGCTTCGCGCGGACGATCCCGCACTACGACGAACGACACCTCGTGCGGCCCGGCCTCACGGGATGGGCGCAAGTTCAGCTCAAGCGCAACCTGCGGCCGAGCGACATGCCCGATGTACTGCCTTACGATCTTTTCTACATCGAACATGTCTCGCCGCTCCTCGACGCGGTGATCGTCTTCAAGACGGCCGCGGAGTTTATCTTTCACCGTGCCGTCTAAAACAATTACTCCGCTCGCACATGGCATTCTCTACGACGGCCTCTACACGTTCGCTCTTCGCACGGTCAACATATTCGGAGCGCTTGCGGTCGGGATATTGACGGCGCGCGTCCTCGGACCGGCCGGGAAGGGCATCTACGCGCTGCCGATGGTACAGGCCGGACTTGTCTCGACCGCCTTCGCGGGCCTGTCGTCGGCAACGTCGTACTACCTTCTCAACGGCAAGGCGGGACGGCATATCGTCGGGCCGACGGCGATTACGACGCTCCTGTTCGTCCTCGTCGCGGCGCTTGCGGTCCTGCCGGTCGCGGCACTTGCCCATGCAATGTGGGCGGCTCCGGCGGCGATTGCATCGTTACCTGCCGCAGCCGCGGTCAACGTCATCAGCGGCTACGTGGTCGGAATCCGTCGCGTCCGAGTCGCCACCACGGTCACGCTAGCCACCACGATCGTCACCTTTGCGCTGACGGCAGCCGGACTAATTCTGATCGCGCGCACGCCCTACGTGGCGATCGCGGCTTGGATCGCTTCGACCACGCTCGTCGCCGCGATCGCATTCGTCGCCATGCTGCTGCACGCGCGGCGGCTCGGACTTGGCAATCCCGTGAATCTGCGGGCGTATGTATGGATGGCACTCAAGGTGGGCGCCACGGCGCTTGTCACCCTGCTGAACTATCGGGCGGATCTCTATATCGTGGCCATCCTTTTGCCTCCGTTCGATTTGGGGCTCTACAGCGTTGCGACCTCCGCACCGCAGAGCCTGTTGCTGCCGACCCAGGTCGCAGCGCTCGTTACGTCGCCGCATATCGGAGGCATGGAACGGAACGCTGCCGCGCGATTGGCGGCGCGCTGCGTCCGGAACAACCTGCTGACGGCGATCGTGATCTGCGTCGCGCTGTTCGTAGCGGCTCCGCTCGTAATTCGAGTCATCTATGGCTCGGCATTCCTCCCGCTCGTGCCGTCCCTTCGCATTCTGCTCGTTGGAGTCGTTGCGCTGGCAATAGGAAGCCCGATCTCCACGTATTACACGCTCAAACTCGCGCGGCCCGAGATTTCGCTCGTTCTGAGCGGTGCGTCGGCGGCGCTCTGCATTGCCGGCAGTTTGATTCTGGTGCCGCACTTTGGGATCGCCGGGGCGGCGGTCGCTTCAACCGTCGCCTACGTCGCCGGCCAGGGGCTTGCGCTCTTCTACTTCGCGCGCGGCACCGGAATCGCACCGCGCGCGATGTTGGTACCGACGCAGGACGATTTTCGCCTCTACTGGAGCCTGTTGCGCCAGCTCTATCGCGACACCGTGCACGTCTTTACGTTGCGGCTCCACGCTCCGGGTAAGCCGACGTGATCGACCAAGTCAGGCGGGGGCGCATCGTCACGTCGCTCGTAACAGCCGCCGCGCTCGCGGCGGCTGGAGGGCTCGCATCGATAGCGATTACGCAGTTGGCCGGCACCAAGACCGGCGCGGCGCTGGCATTAGCGGCGATCGGCGGCCCGGTCTTCGTCTATCTCGCGGTCGTAGCGCCGATCGTCTTTCCGTTCGGTCTCTTCGTCGTGCTCGTCCCCTTCGACAATCTCCTCGACATCAACGCCTTCGGCACGCTGACCAAAATACTGGGCATCCTCGCAGGCGCGGCGCTGCTGACGTTTTTGCTACGAACGCATCGCGCCGTGAAGCCGCCGGCGGCGCTCTTCGTCTGGGGCGCGTTCGTGGTTTGGATGGGCGCGACGGCGTTCTGGGCGCTCGATCAAAAGTCGGTGTTCACGATGCTGCCGACGCCGCTGGAACTCGTAACGCTCTACGCCGCTATTTCGATCTTTCCAAGCGACCGCAACGCGGTGCGCGCCGCCGCAATCGCGGCAGTCCTCGGCGGCGTTGCCTCGGCAACCTATGGCGCGTACCTCTTTCACAGCGGCGTCGACATTGCCGGCCACGGCAACCGGCTCTGGATCCTGACCGACACCAGCGAGATCGACCCCAATCATTTCGCGGCCGCGCTGCTCGTGCCGATCGCGCTCTGTAGCGCGGTGGCGTTGCGCACGCGCAGGCTTCTGGTAGCCGTCGCGTGCTTAGCCGCGCTCGGGGTTCTGCTGATCGGCGTCGCGGAGAGTGGCTCACGCGGAGCCGTGCTCGGCATCGCGATGATCGTCGGCTGGCTCTATCTGCGCGGTGAACGGCGCCTGAAGCTGGCCCTCTTCGCGATTCCGGCCGCGGTCGGCCTGATTGCCCTGAGCCTGCGAACCTCGATCTGGGCCCGCTTCGCGCAGGCGCTCTCGACCGGTGGTTCCAATCGACTTCCGATTTGGAAGGTCGGCATCAACGCGCTTAAATCTCACTGGCTGCTGGGCGCCGGCTACAACAACTTTACGTTCGCGTACGATCAGGCGTTCATGCGAACGAATCAGGCGCAGTTTCCAGACTGGCATCGCGCCCCGCACGATCTTCTGCTCGGCACGAGCGTCGAGCTCGGGATCGTTGGGCTCGTGCTGGTTCTAGCCGGCTGGTACATGCAGTTTCGAATGTTGCGCGACGTACCTGCGGACGATCCCGACTACTCGTTTAGACTGGCTCTTGAAGGCGCGCTGATCGGCCTGTTCACTGCCGCGCTCTTTCTCGACGTCATGATTACAAAGTACGTCTGGTTGGCGTTCATGCTCGCCGCCCTTCTGCGCAACGCGCACGTCCGGGTCCGCCGGCCGTTCGGACTTGCCGGAGCGTGGGCCGGGCCTCCGCCGCCGATGACGCCGGCGCCGCGGGCCGGCGGGCTGCCTCTGCCATGAGCACGCGCGAAACCTTTCTCCCGTATTGCCGCCCGGCGATCGGTGAGGAAGAGGTCGCCGCGGTCAGGCGAGCGCTCCTCAACGGATGGCTCACGACCGGTCCGCAGACGGCGGCCTTCGAACAAGCCTTCGCCCATGCATGCGAAGTGCCGCACGCGGTCGCGCTCAACAGCTGTACGGCGGGACTGCATCTCGTCTTCGCGGTCCTGGGAATCGGCGCGGGCGACGAAATCGTCATGCCCTCGCTCACTTTCGCGGCCGGCGCGCAGTGTGCGATCGAGCTTGGCGCGCGTCCGGTCTTGTGCGACGTCGAGGCGGACACGTTCGCCGTAAGCCTCCGCACGATCGCACCGCTCGTCACCACACGCACGAAAGCGATCGTCACGATGCCTTACGCCGGGCGCCCCCTCGGAGTCGCGGAGATCGTCGACTTCGCGCGCAAGCGGGGCATCGCCGTCATCGAAGACGCGGCCCACGGCGCCGGGACGCTGGATCGCGGCCGATGGCCCGGCGCGCTCAGCGATGCTGCCGTTTACAGCTTCTACGCCACCAAGAACCTTACCACCGGCGAGGGCGGCATGCTCGTTACCAACGACGCCTCGCTCGCCGAACGAGTCCGCCTTCTCTCGCTCCATGGCATGAGCCGCGACGCCTGGGAGCGCTACTCGAACGGCGGTTCATGGCGCTACGACGTCGTCGAGCCAGGCTACAAGTACAACATGTCTGACGTGCTGGCCAGCATCGGCCTCGTCCAACTGGAACGCTTGCCGGCACTGCAAGCGCGCCGCGCAGATCTTGCCGCGCGGTACAGCGCCGGGCTTAAGGACCTACCCGGATTGCGGTGCCAGCGTCCGAGCGAACATCGTGATGACCGCCACAGCTGGTGCATGTATGCCGTCGTTCTGGACCCGGCGATCGCCCCCGTCGACCGTGACGAACTGATCGAACGCCTGCGCCGACGGAACGTTGGCACCAGCGTTCATTACATTCCAACGCACGCGTTCACCGCGTATCGTCATCTGGCCGGAGCGCCGCTGACCAACACGGAGTCCATCGCGCAGCAAATCCTTTCGCTACCGCTCTACCCGGAAATGACCGACGCAGACGTTAACGACGTTCTCGAGGCGCTGCGTTGGGCGCTTCAGACCAAACCGATCTTAATCGCGTGAACCGCCGCTTGCGCCCGCGCGAAGATATTCAGTTTCGAAAATATGCGGCTGATGTGGTTCTTGACCGTTTTTTCCGACAAGTTCAGCCGAGCGCTGATCTCTTTGTTGGAAAGCCCCTCGGCAATCAGCCGGATGACCTCGGTTTCGCGAACGGAGAGTTCATCCAGGTCGGGGCGGCCGTTGGACATGCTGCGCCGGCGCAGCAGCCCGCCGGCGACGCGCGGATCGACGTAGGTGTCGCCCGCCGCAACCATCTTGACCGCCCGCATCAGCTCCGCCGGTGTGACGTCCTTGATGATATAGCCCTCGGCACCCGCGGCAAGACAGCGCTGCATGAGTTCGGCCTGAAGCCGCATCGAGAGAACGCAGATCCGGGCCTGTGGGGCGGCCTGGCGGCAGAGCGCGAGCGCTTCGGTCAACTCGTCGGCACGCCCGTCCAGGTCGAGCAAGATCAGATCGGAACGAGCTTTCGCCAACGACGGCGCCGAAACGGAGTCGGAGTCTCCCACGACCGAGATGTCGGGCTCGATAGCAAAAACCTGGCAAAGCGCCTTGCCGAAGAGCACCTGGCCCTCGATGACATAAAGACGGATTACGTTATTGACAAATGCTACCACGATGTTGCAGTCCCATATGAATAGAGTGATGCGGAATCAGACACGCGGGGTTTATCCCCACAAAATGACGATTCTCACGTACCCTCAAAGGCCTAACGCTAGGACAGCACACCCAGCGTTCTTGGGACAATGGTCCCAATGCCAACCAGGCGCCTGCGCAGTGCGACATCGCGGCGAAAAAGAGACTAAAAGATACTAGATGAACGCAATCCTTCGAGCGCTGGGTCCCTCCGATCTGCCGGCCGTGGCGGCCATACACTGCGCTGCATTTCCGTCCAGCTGGCTAACCAAGCTTGGGGATGCGGCAGTCGTGCGATACTACGCCTGGCAAATGGAGGGCCCGCACGAAGCATACGTCTTTGGCGCCACGATCGACGGCAAGCTCGGCGGTTTCTGTTTCGGAGGCGTCTTTCCGACGGCAATTGCCGGCTACGTTCGGCAGAATTGGGGCCTTCTAGCCTGCCGCTTGTTGAGCCACCCGTCATTGCTTCGAAGTCCGCTGCTCGCCGAGCGCTTGCAACGCGCGTTTCACGCCTTCTTTCAACGCGAAGCCAAAGCGGAGCCGATGGCCGGCGAGCGCGGAAAGCGGCCATTTGACATCCTCTCGATCGCCGTCGATCCGGCCGTTCAGCGCATGGGAATCGGCCAGCTCATGATGGAGCGAGCTCGAGCGCTTGCGGGCGAAAATGGATTCCACGTGATGACCCTGATGGTCAATCCCGAGAACCACCAAGCCGTGCGATTCTACGAGAAAATCGGCTGGGAGCGGGCGCTGATGAACGGCGAGTGGCGGGGCAACATGGTTCAGTGGGTTGATCGAACCGTCACACAAGTCCCATCTTGATCGCATGCACTGCGGCCTGCGCGCGCGCGTAGATGTTGAGCTTCGAGAAGATCCGACTGATGTGATTCTTGACGGTTTTCTCCGACAGGTTTAATCGAGCGCTGATTTCTTTGTTCGAGAGGCCCTGCGCGATCAGCCGAATCACTTCGACCTCGCGCCCCGAGAGCTCATCCAAGTCGGGACGACCGTTCGACATGCTGCGCTTGCGCAGCAGTCCACCCGCGACGCGCGGATCGACGTAGGCGTCGCCGGCAGCGACCATTTTGATGGCGCGTACCAGTTCGCCGGGTGTGATGTCCTTAACGATGTAGCCCTCCGCGCCTGCCGCGAGACAGCGTTGCATCAGTTGTCCCTGTGGCCGGGTGGCGAGCACACAGACGCGTGCCTGGGGAACGGCTTGGCGGCAGAGCGCAATGACCTCGTTCAATTCGGACGAGCTTCCGTCCAGGTCGAGCAGAATCAAGTCCGGGCGCGCCTTTGCGAGCGAAGCAGCCGATGCGCAGTCCGCATCGCCTACGATCGATAAATCCGGCTCAAGCGCGAACACCTGACATAAGGCTTTGCCGAAGAGTACCTGACCTTCGATGACGTACACGCGAACGACGGTGTTGGTAGCTGCTATCACGGTGTACCTGTTGTGGACGTGAGCGGACGATGGCGGGTTGACGGACAGGCCTATCGGTTGACATGCGTGGGGACTTTCTCGCACGTTGTACCCGAAAGGCCCCGATTTAGTCGTCGCGGCCCCAATCACGCAGGAGCGAACGGCTTAAGAAGCCGGGGCGCTTCTTTACCGAAGCTTTACCTAACCGAGCAATCCGTCCCTCACCCTGCTCGCAGGCAAATAGAGCTTTGCGGTACGCTCGCCGATGAGTGAAGCATGGGATTTGCGAGAGTGCTGGCCGCCCCCGCTTCAATCACCGCTCTCGCCGCCTGCAGCATAACCGGATTTCCGGTCGCGCCGAACGCGCCGTCGCCGCTTCCAGCCTCCGCGCAGATCGGCGGCGTATCCCCTGACGCGATGCGCCACGTGCTCACCGCCGATTATCTGGGCGGCAGCGACGGCACGCACGCGATACCATGGTCCGCGGCTGCGCCATATCTGACCTGGGCCGAAACGGACTGGGAGGACGCCAGCGCCATTCACCGCGCCGGCATCAAGACGATGGACTACCTCGCTCCCAACCGCATCGAGCCGGGAAATCCCCTCTATACCGATGACGAGAAGGCCTTTGCCCATACGTGCGCCGGCGCCCGCATTTACGATCAATGGGACGAGCTGCTCGAATGGGTTACGGCTCCGGCCTCGGCGTCGATGCGAGGGATTTTTGCGCGCTACGTAAGGTGGCTGAAGAGCGAAGCCACCTTCGATGCGATCTTTGAGGATGAGGCCGGCGCGCTCACCGCGTACGAACAATACGACCCCTTCAAACCGACCTTTCCTTGCCGTTACAGCAACGAACGATGGCTCAGAGACGAGATCGGGCTCAACCAAGTGCCCTCGCTACCCGTCCTCTTCAACGGTCTGAACGAGTTGAACGGTGATGATCCTTCGCTTTCCATTCGTCTGCTTGCCGGCAGCAACACGATCGGCGGCAACTACGAGGGCTGTTACAACGACGCGTGGGACCCGAAGGAAAACGGATGGCTATGGCGGGACGTCGAGAACACCGAGTTACGCGTCGTCCGCAGGCATAAACTCTTCGAGTGCATGCTTCGGAGTACAACGCCGGCTGCCGACGCAATCGGTGTCCGCATCTACGCTTACGCGTCGTTTCTCCTAACCTACGATCGCTACACGAGCATCTATTGGACCTACTTCAAGACGCCGTCGGGTCTCCACGTCATGCCGGAAACCCAACTGGTGGCGGCGTCGCCGCTCCGCCCCGCCCCGTCCGTGATCGGCACCTTGAGATGGCCGGGCGGAGCCTTCGTGCGACAATATCGCCATTGCTACGTCAAAGCAAGAGAGGTCGGCCCCTGCGCGGCGGTGGTAAACCCGGACACCGGCACGTCATATCCGTTTCCGCCCGAGCTCAAGGAAAAGTACCACCATACGTTGTTGTTGAGAGGCGCCGGTGTGCTCGACGGTGGAACGATATCGGTCCAAGGCCCCGCGCCGCCGGCGCGCGTCGGCGCAGTTGAAGCGCTGATTGTCTTCCGCTAACTTCAAGGGAAGCTAGCGCTTCGTCCATAACTCAAGCGGCTGCCCCGCGAATAACGCTTCCTAACTCGCCCGTCGAGGAGTAGACGATGAGGCTCTTGAGAGTGGTGCTTGCAGGCGCAGTCGCCATTGGCGTCGCCGCATGCTCGAACGGTGGCCCTTCGGCTTCGCAAGCGCTGCCTCAAGCGCGCGTAGCTCCCGCATCGTCATCCGCGATGACCCACGTGCTCACGGCCGACTATCTTGGCGGAACGCACGGAACCCACTCGATCGAATGGTCGCAGGCAGCGCCGTATCTCACCTGGGCCGAAACCGACGCATCCGATGCCACGGCAATTCATGATGCCGGCATCAAGACCTTAGCCTACGTCGCTCCGAATCGCACCGAGCCAGGCGGAAAGAACCCGCTCTACAACAAGAACAACGCAACATTTGCTCACACTTGCTCCGGCGAGCGCATCTCCGATCAGTGGGACGGCGTAACGGAGTGGGTCATGGAACCGTGGTCTTCCGCCATGCGAACGCTCTTCGCGCATTACGTCACTTGGCTTAGCACGCAAGGCTACTTCAACGCCATCTTCGAGGACGAAGCGGGCGCACTCTCGGCATACGAGCAGTACGACCCATTCAACCCTTCATTACCCTGCGGCTATAACAATTCAACGTGGATCGAAGGCGAGACCGCGATGAATCAAAAGCCGTCACTTCCCATCCTCTTCAACGGCCTCAACATGCTCAACGGCGACGCCGTTTCTCTCTCCATCGGTCTGTTGAACGGCAGCAATACGATCGGCGGCAACTATGAGGGATGCTATGATGCCGAAAACCAGATTAAGGAAGACGGCTGGCTTTGGCAAGACGTCGAGAATACCGAGCTGCAAGTAGCCGCCAAGAGTAAGATCTTCGAATGCATGCTGCGCAGCTCCAAACCGGCGGCCGACGAGATCGACGCGCGCATATATGCCTACGCATCGTTCATGCTGTCGTATAATCCGTCAACGAGCGTCTATTGGACGTTTTTCGAAACGCCATCCAAGCTCCACGTGATGCCCGAAAGCGAGCTCGTCGCGCTTTCACCGACGGTCCCGGCGCCGGCGACCATCGCCGGGCTAGAACAGTCAGGTGGAACCTACGCGCGAGAATATCAGGAATGCTACATCTGGGGCGTCGCGGTTGGAGCCTGCGCGGCGGTCGTGAACCCGGATACCGGTGCATCGCATCCGTTTCCGTTCTCGCAGTACACTCATACGCTGGTCTTGAGCGGCGCCGGCGTCCTCGACGGCGGTACGATCTCGACCGACGGCCCCGCGCCCCCTACCAGCGTGGGCCCGGTCGAAGCAGTGATCGCGTTTCCTTGACAGGCTGCTAAAGGCCCGTGGCGGCAGGGACGCTTCGCCCTAGCCGCCGTGCGCTCGCGCACGTACTCTCAGAGCGTGCTTATGCAAATCACGCGCGCGCTCGCGGTCTGTGCAACGGTGTGGCTGCTTGCGGAGTCGCCGCCGCAGCACGTCGCGACGTCGGACTACTTCGGAGGCGGCGTTGGAACGCATTTCGTCGACACCTCGGATGCCGCGCGCTGGTTAACCTGGGCGGAGACCGACGTCGCCGATTCGCCGCGACTGCGGGCGGTCGGCGTCAAAACGTTGCTCTACACCGACCCCAACCGAACGATGAGCCGCCAACCCGAGGGAAGAGCCGATGAGTCGGCTTTTGCCCACGACTGTGCGGGAGGCCGAATCGAAGCCTATCGCGCGGGCCAGTATCTGATGGATCCGCAATCACCAGCCTTGCTGGCAGCGTGGAGGGGCCATGCCCAACGCTACGGCCGTGCCGGGCAATTCGATGCGATCTTCGAAGACGATGCGGACGACGTCGCTTACCTGCGCGGCATGCCGTGCCGATACTCTCCCACTGATTGGCTCCAGGCCACAATCGCAATGCAACAGGCGTTAGGATATCCGATCGTCTACAACGGGCTCTCCAACTTCTCCGATCAAACCGTCTCGCCGGCGATTGGTTTGAATGCGACGGCAATTGGCGGCATGATGGAACAGTGCTACGCGCGCAGCCCCGCCCGGCCGAAGACAACCGGGGCGCACTGGCTCGTGACCGAGGATACGGAGTTGCGCATGGCCGCCGAGGGCAAACTCTTCTTCTGCTACGGCAACGACACGACGCCCGCGGTCAGCGCGCTCGACGGCCGGCTCTACGTGTACGCGTCCTTCCTGCTCGGCTACGATCTGTCATCGTCCGTGCTCTGGGAGTACTATCAGGGGCCGTCGCGCTTTCACGTCATGCCAGAGACGCAACTCGTGCCCACGCAGCCGCGCACGACACCGCGATCCGTTGCCGAGTTGCGTACCGGAGCGGGCATCTATCAGCGCGCGTTCGGCGCCTGTTACCTCGCAGGCAGCCCGCAAGGCCCGTGCGTGGTCGCGGTTAATCCGGACGCGCAGGCTCATCCCCTCAATCTAACCGGCTACACGCGCACGCTGCAGATCTCGGGAGGCGGCGTCCTCGACGGCGGCACGGCACGCGTGGCTTCGCCGGGCCCACCCGCCACGCTCGCGGGGCTCTCGGCGGTCGTCGCGTTTAAATAGGCTCGGCGGCACGGCGTGCGCGTTCTCATCATCGCGAAGGACTTTCCCGCTCCGGGACAACCGCGCGGCGGCGTCTTCGTCTTGCGCCAAGCACACGCGCTCGCCGAGCTCGGACACGAGATCCGCGTCGTGCGCATCGTTCCACACGCGCCCTCGTGGACGCCGAAGTGGCAAAGTTACCGGGCCATCCCTGAGCGCTACTCGATCGAGGGTATCGCGGTCCACACGATCCGCGCCTTCTTCCCTCCACGCATGCTGGGAATGGAGTACCTTCCAATCCAAGTCGACGGCCCAATCCGGCGCATCATAGCGGACTTCGCGCCGCACCTTCTCCACGCCCATTTTCTGATTCCCTCGGGGCAACTGGCCGTCCGGCAAGGGCTTCCCACGATCCTGACCGCGCACGGAAGCGATGCCTACGATTGGGCCTGGCGTCGCCCGGGCTTGCGGCGTGCCGCGGCGGAAGCGATCTCGCGCGCCGAGGTGGTCATTGCGGTGAGCCGATTCATCGAACGCCGCGTGCGCGACCTCGCCGAGCGCGACGTGCACGTCATCTACAACGGCGCCGACGAACGTATCTTCGGGCCTTGCGCGCAGACGGCCGCGCGCGACTCGCTTGGCATAGGGTCCGATCGTTTCGTGATCCTCTTCACCGGAGGCGACGCCCGCGGGAAAGGACTCCACGATCTGATTCAAGCCGCGGGCCGCCTAGGCGAGCCCCGCCTTCTGCTCCTCGCTACCGGCCTGATAACGCCTTTCGATTCGATCCGAGCGGCCGTCGCTTCGGCCGGCGTCGAGGCGCGGCTTTTCGGTGTTATCGAGCAGAGCGGGATCGCGCATCTGCTCGCCGCCGCCGACGTCTTTACGCTCCCCAGTTATCGCGAGGGACTTCCGGCATCGATCTGCGAGGCGATGCTTTCGGCGCGACCGATTCTCGCTACGCGGGTCGGCGGAATCCCCGAGATCGCCGTTGACGGCGTTCACGGTCATCTCGTCGCGCCCGGCGACGTCGCATCGCTCGCGCAGCGGTTGGGCGAGCTCGCGCGGGATCCCGGCACCGCCATACGAATGGGCGAGGCCGGGTATCGCTTCGCGCGCGAACACCTTACCTGGCGCGTCAACGCGCGGCGCTACGACGAGGTGTACCGGGGAGCACTCTGCGCGACGGCGTGAGCAAGGCGCGCCAGTAGCCCAAACCGTAGGCGACGTGCATGCTCGGCAGCGCGAGGGCAACGCAGCCGGCGGCCACCCAACCGATCCCATCGCGTCTTGCCCGAAGCATCGCTGCGAAGACGTACGCGAGATACGCGAACGGAACGACCGTCGCGATCGTCCAGTAAGGCGTAGCCGTCAATGCCACTGAGATTGTCAGAGCGGCAACCAGCAACGGCGGCGCGAAGACGCGCAACGGGACGCGTTGGCGGTGAAGCAGCTGCGTGAAGCGGCGCCAATAGCCGTAGCCGAACATTTGGCGCGTAAGCGCTTTTAGCGAGCCGCGAACCTGATAACGCGCCTCAATTGCCGGAGAGACCACGATCCGGCCGCCGGCAGAGCGCAGGCGGTAGCCGAACTCGCCGTCCTCGTCCAAAACGATCCGCTCGTCGTATCCGCCCATACGTTCGAACGTGGCACGCGGCATGAAGATGCTGAAGACCGAATCAACCTCCTCTTCGCGACGCGTGAAGCGATAGCGTGCATTGCCGATGCCGAGGGGGCTGCTCATGCACCAGGCGATTGCAGTTCCGAGCGGACCGTTCCCTATAGCGACCTGGACGGGACCGACGGCATCGGCTCCGGTGCGCTCGAGAACGTTGATGCAGTCGCGAAAGTGAGTCGGCTGATAGGTCGTGTGAGCGCTGATCGCGGCGATGTACTTACCTCGCGCAGCTTGGCATCCGAGATTCAACGCGTACACCTGCAGACGCCGCGGGTTTTCGAGCAGGCGTATGCGCGAGCCGTACTCGGAAAACGACCGGACGGCGGCCACGGTCCCATCGGTGCTCGCGCCGTCGACGACGATGATTTCGAACGCATCCACGCCTTGTTGCTGCAGCAGGCTCTCGAGGCAATGCGCGATGAATCGCTCTTCGTTGTACGCGCTTACGATCGCGCTCACGATCACGACGCTACCTTCCTGTACAAGTCGACCAGCGACCTCGCTTCGGAGCTCCATTCGTAGCGTCCGCCTACGGCTTGACGACCTCGATCACCCATCGCTTGCGCTTCGTTCGATCGTAGGAATAGGTAGCGCATCGCATCCGCAATCTCATCGCAGTCCCGCGGGTTGACGAGAATGCCGCAATCGTGTCGCCGCACGACGTCGCTGCACGCCTCGAGGGCCGTTGAAACGATGACCGGCAGGCCGGCGCCCATGTATTCGAACAGCTTCGCGGGCATCGCATCAACGTGGTTGGGAGCGGGTTGAAGCACGAGCAGCCCGATCCGTGCCCTGCCCAGCAGCGAGCCGAGCGCGCGACGCGGCAGCATTCCCGGCGCGTCGACGCGGCGCCAGCCGGGAAGCGCCGTCAGACGCGCGCGCAGTTCCTGGTCTTCGAACTCGCCGGCCAAGAGCAACCGCGCTTGGGGCGGGAGCGAGGGGCTCTCCATCGCCCGCACCATCTCCGGCGCACCGCGCAGCAACGTGATGCTCCCCATGTACACGGCGGCCATTGGACGTCGGCAAAGCGGTAGCGAACCCGCATCGCTCGCGAGCTCGAGCTCTTCTCGCAGAGGATAGTTGCGAACGATGACCGTCAGGCGATGGGAGAAACCGCGCGCGATCGACGGCGTCGCCGGCACGATGGCGCTAAAGCAGCGTTCCACTAAACGCAACACGATTGACGCAAATCCGCTCACCGCCGGGCGTAACCAGGACGGGATCCAAGGCTTGGTCTTGATGTCGGCCGGCACGTCTTCGTGCACGTCGAAGATGACGCGCGCGCCCGCGAGGCGCAACGCGAGTCCCGTCACGATGAGCTCCGGATCGTGAAAGTGGTAGACGTCGGCTCGCTCGTCGCGGGCCGCGCGATAGACCTGCACCATTGTCCGCGTCATCCGCTCGAGGCGATTGCGCGGAGCGCAGACGGGATGATGCCGGACGTCTGACGCGAGGATCTGCCGCGGCCCGGGCGCAACCAAGACGACCTCGTAGCCTTCTCGAGCGAGCGTCGCGCACTCGCGGTGCATGATCCGTGGATCACCCGGGCTGTGGACCGAGGTCAAATGTACGACCTTCGGCCGGCGTCTGCGTTCGGTCATGCCACCCTCATCCTGGCAAAACTCCGCCCAACCGGACGACTTCGAAAAGTCCTAGGCCGACGAGTAGAAACGGCCCCCGACCCATGCCGTGAAGTACGCTAAGCTCATTACGGAAGCGAACGCCTCCTCCGATGCCTCGCCTGCTCTTAGTCACCTATCATTTTCCTCCCGAGCCCGCCGCCGGCGCGCAGCGGCCGGGTTATCTCGCGACGTACCTGCCGGAGTTCGGATGGGACGTCAGCGTGTTGACGCGGCCGTTGGGTGAAACCCCGGAGATCGCCGCGCGCGTCGTGCCTGCGCCGGTGCTGGGCGCTTCGCTCGAGAGCAACGTTCGCAGCGCATTGAACGGGAACGCGCGCACCGCCTCCGCGCCACGCCGCGCGTTGCGATGGGCAAAGGAGGCGCTGCTCTTCCCCGACCGCACGGTCGGCTGGGTGCCACCCGCGGTTGCGCGCGGACTCGCGGTGTCGGCCGAATCTCGTTTCGACGCCGTGCTCAGCACGGCAATGCCCGCAAGCGTGCACATCGTCGCCGCGACGATTGCTCGCAGCCGCGGACTGCCCTGGGTCGCCGATTACCGCGATCTCTGGAGCGGCAATCCCTACCTTCTCCGCGCCGGCGCTCGCGCGCACGCGGAGCGCGCGCTGGAACGTTTTCTGATTCGCCGCGCGCAAGCCGTTACGACCATCTCGCCGCCGCTCGGCGTTTCGCTGGAACGCCTCCACGGGCGACGCGTACAGGTCATTCCGAACGCGTACGACCCGCGGGAGTGGTCGCGGTACGATGCGATCGCGCCGCACGACTTCGAATTCTGCTACACGGGCTCGCTCTATGACGGCCGTCGCTCGCCGCGCCTGCTTTTCGAAGCGGTCGGCGCGCTGCGACGCGAAGGTGACGCCGCCGGCGAGACGCGGCTGCACTTCTTCGGCCCCAACAGCGGGGAGGTTCGCGAGCTGGCTCGCCGATACGGCGTCGATTCGCTGGTCGAAGAACACGGCACCGTTGCCCGCGCCGACGCGCTGGCGGCGCAACGGCGGGCCTCGAACTTGTTGATTCTGCTGAATCTCGACGAGTCCACCGCACATGAACTCGGAAGCAAGGTCTTCGAATACGCCGGCGCCCGTCGCCCCATCGTCGCATTTGGTCCGCGCGCGAGCGTGATGCGAGAGTATCTTGCGCGACACCGCCTGGGCTGGTTCGCGAGCGATCTCGACGAGGCGAAGGCGGCCTTACGCGCCGCCCATCGGCGTTTTGTCGCCGGCGACCTGGAACTCGCGCTTGGGCGCGACGCCGTGCTCGACGCGCGCGACCTTGCCCGTTCCTTTGCTGAACAGCTGAACGCCCTGATCTGAGCCGAGGAGCGCGCTCGCGATGCGCGCCGCCGCATCGCCGCTTCCATAATGCGGCGTCTGCCGTGTGGGCCGCGCGCGTTGCGCGCTACGCGCAATCTTCGCCGGATCGCTGCCGGCCAGCACGTTCCAGCCGTCGTCGAGCGTCTCCACCCATTCGGTCTCCTCGCGCAGGGTTACGCACGGTACGTTGAGGACGTAGGCCTCCTTTTGCATGCCGCCCGAATCGGTCAGGATGACGCGCGCACGGCTCATCAACGCGATCATGTCACGATACGATACGGGCGGCGCGACGATAATCCGGTCGCCGGTTCCCAGCGCGTTTCGCGCAGCAATTTCGCGCGTGCGAGGGTGGACCGGAAATACGACCGGCATATCGGTGGCGCGCAAGCCCTCAATCAGGCGCGCAAACGTCGGCGGATCGTCGGTGTTGGACGCCCGGTGGATCGTCGCGACCGCGTATGAGTATGGAGCAACGCCGAAGCGCTCCAAAATGGACGGCCGCTCCGCCACTCGCGCCGCTGTGCCGGCGGCGAGGTCGGTCATCACGTCGCCGACGACTTGGACGCCGCGGGTGATCCCTTCGGCTGCCAGCTGACTCGCCGCCCGTTCGTTGGGCGCGAAGAGCGCGTCGGCAACGTGGTCTGCAACGATGCGATTGATCTCTTCGGGCATCGCCCGATTGAATGAACGCAGTCCCGCCTCGACGTGCGCTACCGGAATGCCGAGCTTCGCGCCGACCAGCGCTCCAGCCAATGTGCTGTTGGTGTCGCCGTAGACCAGCAGCCAATCCGGAGACTCCGCCAGCACGACCGGCTCGAGCCGGCGCATCATCTCGCCCGTCTGCGCCCCGTGACCGGCCGAGCCGACGCCGAGCTCGTAGCGTGGCTTCGGGACGGCGAGCTCTTCGAAGAATATCCCGGACATCTCGAAGTCGTAGTGCTGTCCGGTGTGGGTCAAGATCTCGTCGATCTCGCGGCGCGCGAATTCGGCACTCACTACCGCGGCCTTGATGAACTGCGGGCGTGCGCCCACACAACTCAAGACGCGCATAGGGCCTAGGGTGCCGGCGCGAGGTTCGCGCCGAGCGTTTCGCGAATTCCGGCCACAACCGTATCCACCTCGTCGTCGCGCAGCTCGGGGAAGATCGGAAGCGAGAGCACTTCGTTCGCCGCGCATTCGGCGTGCTCGAATGCACCCGGCCGGTAGCCAAGAGCGGCGTGCACGGGCTGCAAATGGAGGGGGACCGGGTAGTAGATCGCCGTCTGTATGTCGCGCTCCCGCAACGACTGCGAGAGGCGATCGCGATCGAGCAGAACGCGAATCGTGAATTGATGGTAGACGTGACGCGTCGCCGGCGGGACCTCGGTGAGAACCAGACGCCGCAGGCTTGCGAGCGCATCGGTGTAGCGCGCCGCGATAGCGCCTCGCTGCTCGATCCACGCCTCCAAGTGCCGGAGTTTTACGCGCAGAATCGCGGCCTGCATCTCGTCCAGCCGGCTGTTGAGCCCGAGCTCGTCGTGATGGTATTTGACGCCCGCGCCGTGCGCCCGCAGCCGGCGAATTCGCTCCGCAAGGTCGCGGTCGTCGGTGACGATCATCCCACCGTCGCCATAGGCACCTAAATTCTTCGACGGATAGAAGCTAAAGGCACCGACCGTGCCGAGGCTCCCGGTGCGGCGGCCGTCGATGCTCGCCCCGATCGATTGGGCGCAATCTTCGACCACGGCCAGATGGTGCCGGCGCGCTAACGCCTTGATTGCATCCATGGGTGCCGGACGCCCGTAGAGGTGGACTGGAATTATGGCGCGCGTCCGCGGACCGATCGCAGCCTCAACCGCGGCCGGATCGAGATTGAACGTTGCGGGGTCGATGTCGGCAAAGACCGGCGTCGCCCCGACGATGCCGATCACCTCGCTCGTCGCGGCAAACGAAAAGGGGGTCGTGACCACCTCGTCGCCAGGCCCGACGTCGAGTGCGCGCAGCGCCAGATGCAGTGCATCGGTCCCCGAGTTGAGGCCGACTGCGTAGCGCGTGCCGACGTAGCGCGCGATCTCGTCCTCGAATGCGGCTACATTCGGCCCATTGATGAAGACCCCAGCGGCGAGAACCCGTGCGATAGCTGCATCGACCTCCGGCGCAATCGCCTGGTACTGACGGGTCAGATCGAGCGCGGGTATCACGTCAGCCGCGCAACGGCGCCGGCCTCGTCGAGCCGATAGGCTCGGCCGCACTCCTCGCACGCGGTTTCGCTGCGAAGGAAGCACAGCCGGACGCCGCACTCGCAGGCGTAACCTTGAATGCGGGCCGGATTGCCATAAACGATCGCGTAACCGGGGACGTCCCTGGTTACGACCGAGCCAGCGCCGACGAAGGCGTACTCGCCGATCGTGTGGCCGCAGACGATCGTGCAGTTCGCACCGAGCGTCGCGCCACGCCGCACCAGCGTCGGCGCGAAATCTTCCGAGCGATTGCGAGGGGTTCCGCTGCGCGGCGTATTCACATTGGTAAAGACCATGCTCGGGCCACAGAAGACCTCATCCTCGAGCTCGACGCCTTCGTAGATGGAAACGTTGTTCTGAATCTTTACGCGGTTGCCGATACGGACGCGCGGACCGATCATGACATTCTGTCCAATTCGGCAATTCGCGCCGATGGTGCAGCCGGAAAGCACGTGTGAGAAGTGCCAAATCTTCGTGCCGTCACCGATCGAGGCCGGCTCGTCGATATAAACCGTCTCGTGCGCGAAGTAGCGCTGCGCTTGAATCGTAAAGCTCATCCGACCGCTTGCATCTCCCTCTCGCCCAGCGCCGCCAGCGTGCGCACGACCGCCAAGCCCTCTTCACCATCGGTCGGCGGCGGTTGGCCGCCGCGCACGGCCCGGCAGAACGCTTCCATCTCCAGGTCCAACGGCTCGCCGGCAGGCACGTTGACCGCTTCGGGTTCCTTGCGCCACAGCTCGGGTTCGCCGCGCTCGTTGAGCGCGACGCCGCATTGCGTCAGTAGCAGTCTGGGGGCACCCTGACCATCGATGAACGAGAGCACACCGCGCGAACCAAAGACGTCCAGACGCGAGCCTTTTGCGGGGTCCAGCCACGTCACCTCCAGGTGCGCCGAACGCCCGCGCGAGAACGTGAAATCCGCATAAGCCAGATCGGCAACGTGCGGACGCACGTAGGCGGCCTTCGCGGACGTCACCGCGAGCGGCTCCTCGCCGAAGATTTCGAGCATCACCGCAACGTCGTGCGGCGCGAAGCTCCACCAAACGTCCTCGTGCGTACGAAGCCGGCCCCAGCTCAGGCGCCGCGCGCGCAGATGGCGCAGTTCGCCGATCGCGCCCCGCTCGATTAGCTGCATCAAAAGCCTGATCGCGGGGTGGTAGAGCAGCAGATGTCCGACCACGAGCCGTTTTCCGGCCGCGTTTGCAGCTTCGACCACGCGCTGCGCGTCCGCCACGCTCAGAGCCAGGGGTTTCTCGACGAAGACGTCGAGACCGGCGTCGATCGCATCGCAGGCGAGCCGTGCGTGGAGTTGCGCCGGCGCCGCAACCACAACCGCGTCGAGCTCTGCCAGCGCCAGCATCGTGGCATAATCGGAAAAGACACGCACGCCGCTATAACGCGAACGTATCTCCTCGAGCGGATGCAGATCCGGGTCGCACGCGGCGGCCAGCACGTCGAGGCGAGCGCAGCAGCGCACGATGTTCATTCCCCATCGGCCGGCGCCGACGACGCCGATCCGCGGGCGATTGGCGCTCACAGCCTGCTCACGCGCGACTTGTCGGCATTCACGTTCCTAGTGGCATTGCGCGTGTCAACGATCAACTGCCCCGATTCGACGACGCGCTCGTAGTCCACGTCGGAATGATCGGTGAGGATCAACACGCAATCCACCCTTTCCAGCATCTCTTTCGATAGCGGTACCGAGTGCCACGCCTCGCCCCGCCGGTCGGTGAAGCTGGGGACGTGCGGATCGTGATAGTCGATCCGTGCTCCGTCGTGCACCAGCAACTCCATCACTTTGGTGGCGGGCGACTCCCGGCAGTCGTCGACGTCACGTTTGTAGGCGACGCCCAGTACGAAAATCCTCGCTCCCTTGATCGCACGGCCCCGTTCGTTCAACGCGCGAATCACCTTTTCGCGCACGAAGTATGGCATGCCGACGTTGATCTCGCCGGCCAACTCGATAAAGCGTACGTGAAAGTCGTATTCGCGCGCCTTCCAGGCTAGGTAAAACGGATCGAGTGGGATGCAGTGTCCTCCCACGCCGGGACCCGGATCGAAGCGCATTATGCCGAATGGCTTAGTCGAGGCGGCATCGATGACTTCCCAAATATCGATGCCAAGCCGATCGCAGAGCATCGCCATCTCGTTGACCAACGCGATGTTGACGGCGCGAAAGGTGTTCTCGAAGACCTTGGTCATCTCGGCAACCTGCGGCGATGAAACCGCTCGCACGTCCAGAATCGTCTGCTCGTAGAAACAAATGCCGGCTTCGAGACACGCCTCAGTGATGCCGCCGACCACCTTGCTCGTGTTCTTGGTCGTGTAGCGGGCATTGCCCGGGTCCACCCGTTCGGGCGAGAAGCACAGAAAATAATCCTCTCCCACCCGCAAGCCGCTGCGCCGCAGCAGCGGAAGCAGCACCTCTGAGGTCGTGCCCGGGTACGTCGTGCTCTCGAGACAGATCAGCTGCCCGGGATGCAGATGCTGCGCCACCATCTCGCCAACCGAACGAATGTAGGACGTGTCCGGATCCAGGTTGGCGGTAAGCGGCGTCGGCACGCAGATAATGATCGCGTCGCATCGGCCCAGCGTGTTAAAGTCGATCGTGCCGCTCAAGCGACCGGCCTCGACCATCGCTCCCAGCTCGCGGTCGTTGACGTCGCGAATGTAATTCAGCCCCTGATTAAGCTGATCGACGCGGATCGGGTTGCGGTCGTAACCGATCACGGTGAAGCCTACCTTCGCCTTCTCGACGGCTAGCGGCAATCCGACGTACCCTACCCCCGCCACCCCGATGACGGCCGTACGCTCGACGATCTTCTTCTTCAGTTCTTCCAGGTGCCGGGAAGGGGCCTCAAGGAGTTGCACTTTGCTTTAACCTTGCGTGGATGTGAGGAGGCGCAGCCCTTCGGCCGCTTTGCCGTTCGACGACGCTGCAATCGTGTCGCGCTCGACGGTGATCTTGCTCGGCTCCGGAACGTTCAGGTGCGGGCCTGGGGTGAACTCCGGGACGAACTCGCGCATCATCGATAGCGCCGCGCGCCAGTCCGACGTGCGCACGGCGCGTTGCAGCCGCGGTATCGTAGCTCCCAAGTCGCCGTACGCGACGCGGTCCTGTTTTGCGATGAAAAGCCGCTCGTGACTCGTCCGTGTGAAGTCCTCGCGGTTGGTTAGGATCTCTTCAAAGAGCTTCTCGCCCGGCCGCATCGACGTTTCGACGATGTCGATGTCCCGGTAAGGCGCGTATCCGCTCAAGCGAATCACGGACTCGGCTAAATCGATGATCCGAATCGGATCGCCCATGTCGAGGACGAAGACCTCTCCGTCGCGTCCCATCGACATCGCCTGCAAGACGAGCGAAACGGCCTCCGGGATGGTCATGAAGTAGCGCTTCATCTCGCGGTGCGTGATCGTCACGGGGCCGCCCGCGGCGACCTGTTGCTTGAAGGTTGGGATCACGCTGCCGCGGCTACCCAGCACGTTACCAAAGCGCACCGACACAAATTCAGTTGCGCTGCCGCCCGCAAACGACTGACAGATGAGTTCCGCCATCCGTTTCGTCAACCCCATGACGCTGGTCGGATTGACGGCCTTGTCGGTCGAGAGCAAAACGAACATGGCGACGCCCGTCGCGGATGCTGCGAGGGCCAAGGTATGCGTGCCCAACACGTTGTTGCGCACCGCTTCGCAAATGTTTTCTTCGACGATTGGAACGTGCTTGTGAGCGGCCGCGTGAAAGACGATTCGTGGATAGTATTCGCCGAAGACCGATCGGACGGCCGATGCATCGGCGACATCGGCGAGAATCATCTTCGAGC
>JASHPI010000105.1 GCA_030038215.1 Vulcanimicrobiota bacterium
CGAGTTCGATCTGCCCCGGAGCAGTCGACTTCCACGTCCCGTGCCCACGATTGCAGTTCAAGCGGGCGACGAGGCTTCCGTCAGCCTCAAAGGTCAACGTGTACTTGTTGGGATCGTCGGGACGGACCGACGTGCCGTCGGCATTGTGAATTTGCACCAGTTGCCACGACGTACTGGCCAGCCCTTCGGTTTGCGCGCCGGCCCGCGCCGCCAGTGCGAGCATGGCGACCGCAATCAGCGTCCAACGGTTGAACGTGCGCATGAGCTAGTAGATCGGTGAGCCCGGGGCGCCGGGCGCGACGCTGCCGTCGTCGGGCGCGAAGACCAGCCGGAGCGGAAGGCTCGAGCCCGCCTCGGGGATCGTGTCAATCGTTACGCGCACGAAGCCGCGCGCCGGCACGGTGTACTGGCGGACTTTGTAGCGCGAGAAGGGTGGAACTTGGTGCGACTGCACCAGAACGCCGTCGATCAAATACGTGCCGGTGGCGCGTCCGCCGCGCGGGTTCTCGTAAATGGCGATGGTTTGCGGCGTCGACGTTGGATTCTGCACGTTGACGACAAACGATTGCAGCACGCCGTAATCGCCCGAGAGCGCCTGGCCCTGCAAGGCATTGGGCAGCGGAAGATGGCCGATCGGCAACTCGAGAAAGTCGTCGTTGTTGACGCTCCACTGCGTCGCGAAGTGAAACTCCGGAATCGGATAGATGCCGCGCGCGTGTTTGGCGACGCCCTGGAGCAGGGTGGTGTCGGTCAGTGCCACGTCGGGATTGTCGTCGGCATTCTGCGCGAAGAGCGTCAGGTGGACGGTGCCGCCCGAGAGCACGCGCAGCTGCAGCAGGTTGGTGACGATCGTTCCGGGCGGGAGATCTTGTTGGGCGATGTTGATGCCGGTCTTCGGCGGAATCGTCAGCAGCCGCCCCTGGTTCTGCACGACGTCGACGAGAAACTCTTTGGTCGCGCGATGCCCGACCTCCATTTCGTTGGTCGTCGGACCCCCGCGCCCGCTGATGAACTGCACGAGCGCGGGCTCGTTCGAGGTGTTTTCGGCGCGCAGGACGATGCGGCGAGCGGGCTGTCCCGGCGGATTGTAGTGGAAGTAGAGAAAGCGCGAGGGCTGTTCGTACGGCAGGTCGGCGGCAAAGAGCAGACCGTTCTCGGTTAACCGCTCCGGATAATCGCTCACCATCAGCGAGCCGGGAGAGATGCGCGGCACCGCGACGTTCTGAATGTCGACGCGAACCGTGACGTCGACCTCGACGTAGTTGGTGCCTTGGATCACGACCGGAACGTTGACCGACGTGCCGTTATCTTGATCGAGCGTCCCGTTGAACGGAACGTCGTCGGGCGTCACGATGATCTGCGCGCCGGGACGCAGTTGCGCGGCGTCGGTGATGGCACGCGCGACTTGCTCGCGCACGAAATCCTGCGATGCGGGGTCGCCCGTCAGTTGCAGCGTGATCTCCGATGGAACGCTGCCGGCATAGTACGCGACCCGAATCGGTACCGTGCTGGTGAGACCGCGCGCGTCGCGAATGGTGATGACGGTGACGCCGGGCGTCTTCCCGGTAACCGTGACGGTCTGCGAGGGTTGGTCGATCGTGACGTCGGCAATCGCCGTATCTTGCGAAACGGCGGAGATCGGGCTCAGCGCCGAGCCGACACGCAGCTGCAGCGGCGTGCCGATCGAGACCATCGCCGAGGCCGGCTGGACCGTAATCGGCGGCGCCGTCGGCGTCGCGGTGAGACTCGGCGACGGCGACACGCTCGTGCCCGGGGACGGATACGTCAAGGAGGTTGGTGACGGCGAAGGCGTGGGCGTCTGCGCGACCGCGGCCGCGCAACCGGCCGCAAAGAGCGCGACCGTAAGAACGCTAGGCGATCTTCGCTTCGACACGGCTGACGGCCGATGCCAGCAGCGTCTTATAGCCGACGCTCGGGAAGAGCACGGTGACCAGATCTCGCTCCGCGCGCTCGACGGTGCCGACGCCGAACTTGGTATGATTGACCACGTCGGCTATCTTGAACCCGCCGGTGGTGGCTCCTTCACCGGTCCCCTGGCGCAGGGCCCGCAGGCAGTTGTCGCACGCACCGCAGTTGGTCCGATCGAAGTCTTCGCCGAAATAGTTGAGGATGAAGCGCCGCCGGCACGATGTCGTCTCGGCGTACTGCAGCATCATCGCGAGCTTGCTCTGATCGTACGATTTCTTGGTCTCGTAGTTGGCCAAGTTCAGGATCAAGTCGCGATTCTTGCGCACCGCCTCGGTCAGGCCGTAGGCCGACTTGCCGACGTGCTCGATGTAGCCCGACTTCTTGAGCAGCGCGAGAATGACTTTGAGCTTGGTCAGCGGCAGCTGCAGGATCTTACGCAGGTCGATCATCGAAACGCCGGCCGACTGATTGCCGAAGACCTCGATCGTTCCGAAGACGCGCTGGACCTCTTCGACGTCGGGATACTTGCCGGTGAGGAAGTAGTTCTGCACGCGCGTATCGCTCATGCGATAGATGAGGATGCAGCGCGACGGGAGACCGTCGCGTCCGGCGCGCCCGGCTTCCTGCGTGTATGCCTCCAGCGAGCCCGGCAGATCGTAGTGCACCACGAAACGGATGTTCGGCTTGTCGATGCCCAGGCCAAAGGCGTTGGTGGCGACCACGGCCCGAATCGTCTCGTCCATGAAGAGATTGTGGACCGAGGT
>JASHPI010000106.1 GCA_030038215.1 Vulcanimicrobiota bacterium
TTGGCGTCCGCAGTTGCGGCCGTTCCCCCTCGAGCTCGACCAACTCGCGCAACAACGCATCGAACTCGGCGTCGGTGATCGACGGGTCGTCGAGCACGTAGTAGCGATAGTTCGCCTCGTCGATGCGATTGCGCAGATCCTCCGCCCGCGCGGCCGCGCTCGCGGCGGGCTTGTTGGCTGCGCGGCTCAATTGCGCCGAAACGTGCCGACTTGGACCGGGTACCCGTCCGGATCGCCGATCACCGCGATGCGTCCCGGCGATTCGTCGTAGGGATCCTGAAAGACCGGGACGCCTCGCGCAACGCAGTCGGCGACGAAACGGTCCACGTTTTCGACCTCGAAGCCGAGCTGGAGCGAACCCGGGCGCACTGCCAATAGGTCGCTCTTGTGATGCAGGCTCAGTGCCGTTTGGTCGGCCAGCTCGAACTCGACCGAGCGAGGCGAATCGTCGCCCAGCACGCGCAGGCCGAGAACGTCGCGATAGAAGTCGCGCGAGCGTCCAAGATCCGAGCAAACCAACATCACAACGGAGAATTTCGCGGTCTTTGTCATCGCAATCACCCCGAACGGCTCAGGCTTCTACGGCGACCCGCCCATCCTTGGCGAGGTCCCGCAACGCGTCGAGGTTCTCGTGCTCGAGTCGCTCCAGCTCGGCGGCATCGGGAAGGCGGTGCCCGACGGCCCGCTGGTCGCGCAACACGGGCACGAGGTACGCGCCGGTATAGGAACGCTCGTTGGCGGCCACTTCCTCCGGCGTGCCGGTCGCGATGACGGTACCGCCGCGATCGCCGCCCTCGGGACCCAGATCGATCAAATAGTCGGCGGTCTTGATGACGTCGAGATTGTGCTCGATGACCAGCACCGTGTTTCCCGCCTGAACGAGACGCTCTAAGACCTCGAGCAGCTTGTGGATGTCGGCAAAATGCAGACCGGTCGTCGGCTCGTCGAGGACGTAGAAGGTCCGCCCGGTCGAACGCCGCGAGAGTTCCGTCGCGAGCTTCACGCGCTGTGCCTCGCCGCCCGAAAGGGTCGTAGCCGGCTGACCCATCTTGATATACCCTAGACCCACGTCGCAGATCGTCCGCAGCTTGGAGTGGATGCGCGGGATGTTCGCAAAGAACGCGTCAGCCTCGTCCACGCGCATCTCGAGCACGTCGGCGATCGTCTTGCCCTTGTACTTCACCTCGAGCGTTTGCGCATTATAGCGCTTACCTTTGCAGACTTCGCACGGAACGTAGACGTCCGGAAGAAAGTGCATCTCGATCTTGATGATGCCGTCGCCCTGGCAGGCTTCGCAGCGGCCGCCCTTTACGTTGAACGAAAACCGTCCCGGCGAATAACCGCGCATCCGCGCCTCGGGAACCATCGAGAAGAGCTCGCGGATATGGTCGAACGTGCCGGTGTAGGTCGCGGGGTTGCTGCGCGGCGTGCGACCGATCGGCGATTGATCGATGACGACCAGCTTGTCGAGCTGCCCCGCGCCTTTGACCAAGCCGTACGTGCCGCCGGGCGGCTGACGGTGTAGGTGCTGATTGAGCGCGCGCACCAGCACTTCGTTCACCAAGGTCGACTTGCCGCTGCCGCTCACGCCGGTCACGGACGCAAAGACGCCGATCGGGAAGCGCACGTCGATACCGTGCAAGTTGTTGGCGGTCGCGCTGCGTACGTCGAGCCAACCGCGCGCGGCGCGACGGCGGCGCGGAATCGGAATGAACTTGCGTCCGGAGAGGTAGGCGCCGGTCTCCGAGGCCGGATTGGCGATCACTTCGTCCAGCGTCCCGGAGCTCAGGATCTCGCCGCCCTCCGCGCCGGCGCCCGGGCCGATGTCCACCACGACGTCGGCGGTGCGGATCGTGTCTTCATCGTGCTCGATCACGATCAGCGTGTTACCGAGATCGCGCAGCGTCTTGAGCGTCGCCAGCAGACGATCGTTGTCGCGTTGATGCAAACCGATCGACGGCTCATCGAGAATGTAGAGCACGCCGACCAGCGCGCTGCCGATCTGGGTGGCCAGACGGATGCGCTGCGACTCGCCGCCGGCCAGCGTCGTCGCCGAGCGCGCCAGCGTCAAGTAATTCAAACCGACATTGGTTAGAAATCCCAGGCGAGCGCGGATTTCCTTGACGATCTGGTGCGCGATCTGCTCTTGGCGTGGCGTCAAGCGTAGATCGCGGAAGAACGCTTCGAGCAGCTCGATCGACATCCGCGTAAGGTCATCGATGTTACGGTCGCCGATCGTGACCGCTAACGCCTCGGGTTTGAGGCGCGCGCCGTTGCACGTCGGACAGGTCGAGGCGGACATGAACTTCTCGATGTCTTCCTTGACGTAATCGCTCGATGTCTCCGCGTAACGGCGCTGCAGGTTGTTGACCACACCCTCAAACGAAGCTCGGTACTCCCACGTCTTGCCGCCACGCGAGGTATAGGAAAACGTCTGCTCGCGGTCCGTGCCGTAGAGGATGACGTCGACGACTTCGTCGGAGAGCTGCTCGACCGGTGTCGTGGTCTTAACGCGGTAGCGCCGCAGCACCCGCTCGAGTTGCTGCATGTAATACGGGTTCATCGACGGATACCGGCCACTGCCCAGACTACGGCTCCACGGTACGATCGCTCCGTCGGCAATCGATTTGCTGCGGTCCGGGATGACTTTCCACGGATCGATCTCGATCTTCTCGCCGAGGCCGCTGCACGCCGGACAGGCGCCGTACGGCGAGTTGAAGGAAAAAAGGCGCGGCGCCAGCTCTTCGAACGAGAGGCCGCAGTAGACGCAGGCAAATGCCTCGCTGAAGGTCAGCTCTCTCGCCGGCGCATCGTTCGTCGAGACGAGCACCGTCACGATTCCGGTGGAGAGACGCAAGCTCGTCTCGACCGAATCGGCCAGACGCTTGCGAACGTCCGGCTTCATAACGAGACGATCGACGATCACTTCGATGGTGTGCTTGCGCTTCTTGTCGAGGACGATCTTCTCGCGAAGTTCCTTGGTCTCGCCATCGACACGCACGCGAGCGAAGCCCTCGCGCGCGGCCTCCTCGAAGAGCTTGGTGTACTCGCCCTTGCGACCGCGGACCAACGGCGCGAGAATCTGGATGCGCGCACCTTCGGGAATCTCCATGATCGAATCGACGATCTGCTCGCTCGATTGCGAGCTGATCTCGCGGCCGCAGTTATAGCAATGCGGCGTGCCGACGCGCGCAAAGAGCAGCCGGAGGTAGTCGTAGATCTCGGTGACCGTTCCTACGGTGGAACGAGGATTGCGCGAGGTCGACTTCTGATCGATCGAAATCGCCGGAGACAGGCCTTCGATGTAATCGACGTCCGGCTTTTCCATTTGACCGAGAAACTGCCGCGCGTACGACGAGAGGGACTCGACGTAGCGGCGCTGCCCTTCGGCGTAGATGGTGTCGAAAGCCAGCGAGGATTTGCCCGATCCCGAGAGGCCGGTCACGACGATCAACCGGTTGCGGGGTAGGACGAGATCGACGTTCTTGAAATTGTGCTCGCGCGCGCCTTTGATGACGATGGAATCTAACGACATAATACGGCCGACATCGGTCGTTCTAAGAGACACCGGTTGGGGCAAGAAGTATGCGCCCGACCTGGGCGATCGTGCCGCAGGTCGCGTCGGGCGGCTTCACGCCGGCCGGCAGGGTTTCGTTCCGCACGTTGAGCCAGATGGTAAACAGGCCGGCTTCCAACGCGCCGCTGACGTCGCGGTCGTAACGGTCGCCGACCATGGCTGCGCGCGCGGGCGAACTGCCGAGGGTTCGGCAAGCGTGCGCGAACAGCAACGGGTCGGGCTTCACCATTCCTACCTCGTCGGAGAGGAAGACCGCATCGAAGAACTCGCCTAGGCGCAGGAGCGCAATCTTCTCACGATGCGTTTCGGAGAGGCCATTGGTTACCATACCGAGTTTCTTGCCGCGCGCGCGCAGCGACCGCAGCAGATCGGTCGCTCCCGGAAAGAGCGTGTAGTATTTCGAACGGTAGACGTTGTAGCGGTCGGCGCTGCGCTGCGCGAGCGCCGGATCGTCGCCGACACCGACGCTGGCCAGCGCCGCTTGCCACATGCTCGCTCGGATGCTCGCCAGACGAACCTTCAGGTCATCGGCCGTGAGCCGCATCCAAAACCCTTCCGCTTCGGCAACGTACGCCGCCTTGAGCGCCAGCGCGTCGATTCCGTGCTCGGCTGCAACCTCGCGCGCCACTTCTTCCGCCGCGCTCTGGTACGCGTAGGTGTCGTCGTGGAGCGTATCGTCTAAGTCGAAGAGAACGACCTCGACGTCGCGCACGGAGTCTACGGCGCGGGTTGGAGCCGCAGACCGGCCACCTTTCCTTGACCATCAACGGCGAAGATGAAATCGAGCTTCTTACTGTCGCCGAAGGTGAGCAGGTAGACGGCGTAGTTAACGCCGTTCTGCGTCATCGTCTGCTGCTGTTCGAAGGTCACCGGCGTGCCGAGACTCTTGATCTGCCCGCTGACATTCGCGACTTGCTCGTCGCTCAACGACGACGCCATGCCCGGCGCCAATTGGGAGCGGTCGATCTTACCGGCCTGCAGTTGCGCGAACCAGCTCTTCGCCTGGGCCAGCATCTGCGGATTGGGGCTCGGGGTATTGCTCGGTTGCGAGCCCTGGCCCGGGCCGCCCGCCGGCATCGGCGTGATCCCTGGGTTGGGCGGTCCTCCCGGCTCGGGCTGTCCCTGACCTCCGCCCGGCATGGTCGGCGGGGCCGCGGCGACGGCGGTAAGCAGCAGGCCTGCGGCCAACGCGAGGGTGGCAAGACGGTGCATCAATCGGACTCCTTCTTATCTTCAGGCTAACGTCTACTGATCGGGCTGCAGGCGAAGGCCGGCGATCTTTCCGTGATTGTCGACCGCAATAAGGAAGTCGAGCCTCCTGCCATCTCCGAACGTCAGCAAGTAGAGCGCGTAAGAGATGCCGTTTTGCGCCATGGTCTGCTGCTGTTCGAACGTCACCGGCGTTCCGAGACTCCTGATTTGCGCGCTGACATTCGCTACCTGCTGGTCGGTAAGTGACGCCATATTCGACGCTAGCTGGGAGCGGTCGATCTTGCCCGCCTGCAGTTTCGCGAACCAGCTCTTGGCCCGGGCCAGCATTTGCGCGTTTGGAGTGGGCGCAACGTTTGGCCCTCCATTCGAAGCGGGCGAGAATCCTGGAGGAGCAGGAGGTCCGGCAGGCGGGGCGGCCGGATCCGGAAAGGGATTACCGACGGGGTACTGAGGCGCGGTCGGCGTCGTCGGCGGCGGGTCCGCCGCGACGGCAGTGAGTAGGAGGCCCGCAGCGAGTGCGAGGGTGGCGAGACGGTCCATCGATCGGACTCCTTTTTAACTGCAAATGCGCCGCCTTAGGCGCCGGTTCCCGCGCCTTTTTTATAGGATGTACGGCAGCCGTTGCTGGAGGAACAGCCAACCGTCGTCCGAGATGTAGACCGACCCCGAGAAGGGGCCCGCGAACTCGTAGATGACGATGAAGAGAATCCCGATAAAGCCGACGAGGATTGCGGTCATCGCTAGCTGCGCCGGCCGGTTTTCGACGCCGAAGATGTAGCAGAAGGCGATCATCGCCAGCGCTCCGCTCACCAACGCGAACCACAACACCCCAGGAACGACCGGCACGGTCTGGACCAAGCGCTCGCGGCGCGCGTCGAGCAGGCGTTGCATGTCGGCGATTGCCGCTTGCTGCGCGGCAAGCTGCCCCCAGCTAGCGGGCTCGAGGCTATCGACGTTGTAACCGACCCGCTCGAGAAGATTCCCGCCGGTCTCGGGTACGTCTGCATCGCGTTCCATCGCCGGCCACTCGACACGCACGACCGTGTCGACGTAGTCGCGCAAGCCGCCGCGGATCTGCCCGCGCAAGGCTGCCGGATAGCCGTCGACGACGCGGTAGAGATCGGAGGTCGCATTGACTTCGCCTTCGACGGTAGCCACCGTGCCGTCGTATTTCTGCCAAACAACGACCACAACGAAGCCGAGCACCACTGCATAGAGCACGCCGACCGCCGAGAAGAGGTACCCTGCGACGTCGTTCTGGCGGCGCAGCACCTCGACGCGCAGACGGCGCTGCAAGAACGCATGGAAGGCCACGAAGCACGCGACGATGGCCAACACTATCAGGATCTCGACGAGCAATCCCCAGACGTTGACGATCGTGTGCGTCAAAGCACGCATGGCCAAGATGCTGCCCACGCGGAGACCTTGGCCGACCCGGCCCTAATTCCTTACGAGCCCACCAGTTCGGCGAGGGCTTTATCGAAGATTTTCGGCGCCTTCCCCCCGAAGAGGACGCCCTCGTTTCCGCCGGTCTGACGACGCAGCTCGATCAGCTCGTCGCGTAAGGCCGCCGCCTTTTCGAACTCGAGGTTGGCGGCGCACTCGCGCATCCTGCGCTCGAGGTCGGCCGCCATCTTGAGGGCCACGTCGCGCGGAAGTTTCTCGAGCTTGAGCTTCGCGCTGCGCTCCTCGGCGGCTCCGACCATGCTGAGAATGTCGTGAATCTCCTTGCGCACCGAACGCGGCTCGATGCCGTGCTCCCGGTTGTAGGCGAGCTGCATCTCGCGGCGCCGGCGCGTTTCACCAATCGCGCGCGCCATCGATTCGGTCACGACGTCGGCGTACATGATGACCTTCCCCTCGACGTTGCGCGATGCACGTCCGATCGTTTGGATCAGCGAGGTGCCGCTGCGCAGATAACCTTCCTTGTCGGCGTCGAGGATGCCGACCAGCGATACCTCCGGAAGATCGAGTCCCTCGCGAAGCAGATTGATTCCGACCAGCACGTCGAAGACGCCCATTCGCAGATCGCGCAGGATCGCCACGCGCTCGAGCGTGTCGATTTCGCTGTGCAGGTAACGCACGCGGAACCCATTCTCGAGCAAGAAGTCGGTGAGATCCTCGGCCATCTTCTTGGTCAACGTAGTCACCAGCACGCGCTCCTTACGCGCCGCGCGCTGCGCGATCTCTTCCATCAGATCGTCGATCTGGTTGCGAGTGGGGCGCACGTCGACCTCGGGATCGACCAAGCCCGTCGGACGAATGATCATCTCCACGACCTGCGAGCTATGGCCCGTCTCGTACTTGCCGGGCGTCGCCGAAACGTAAACGACCTGCGCAATGTGCGCATCGAACTCTTCGTACGTCAGCGGCCGGTTGTCGAGGGCACTCGGTAAGCGAAAGCCGTGCTCGACCAGCACCTCCTTGCGCGTGCGATCGTTCTTGTACATGCCATGGACCTGGGGCAGCGTCACGTGCGACTCATCGACGAACAGCAGCCAGTCCTTCGGGAAGAAGTCGAGCAAGCACCAGGGAGTCGAGCCCGGTTCTCGCCCGGTCAAGTGGCGCGCGTAGTTTTCGATGCCGTTGCAGTAACCGACCTCGCGCAACATGTCCAGATCGTAGCGCGTCCGCATCTCGAGCCGCTGGGCCTC
>JASHPI010000107.1 GCA_030038215.1 Vulcanimicrobiota bacterium
CACGCCGCACGGCGACAACCACATCGTGTGGATAGATCCGAAGGATTCACACGTGCTGCTCGAGGGCAATGACGGCGGCGCCACGGTCTCAACCAATGGTGGCCTGACCTGGAGCCCGGAACACAATCAGCCGACGGGACAGTTCTATCACGTCTCGCTCGACGATCAGTTTCCATTCCACATCTACGGCGCACAGCAGGACGAAGGCTCAGTCGAAGGCCCGAGCGCTTCGACGAGCGGCGCGATCGCGAGCGACGAGTGGCACAACGTCGCCTACGGCGAGAGCACCTTTGTCGCGCCGCAGCCGGGCGATCCCAACATCACTTATGGCAGCGGTTACTTCAGCATCTTCTTGCGCTACGATCTAGCGACCGGACAGTTTGCGAGCGTCAGCCCATGGCCGAACTATCAGGAAGGCGCGTCGTCGGGCGAGCTGCGCTACCGCTTCGGCTGGACGCATCCGATCCTGTTCTCGCCGGTGAATCCAAAAGAGCTGCTGGTGGGTGCGCAGTACGTGTTGCGCAGCGACGACTACGGCCGGACCTGGCAAGCGATCAGCCCTGATCTCACGCGCAACGATCCGCGCACCGAAGCGCCTACCGGCGGTCCGATCGATCTCGACCAAACCAGCGCCGAAGTCTTCCCGGGCATCTGTTCGCTGGCCGTCTCACCGCTCGACGGCAACCTTCTCTGGGCCGGTTCCGACGACGGGCTCGTGCACGTGACCACCGACAACGGCGGGCATTGGACGACGGTTACGCCGCCGGACTTGCCGCAATGGGCGCAGATCACCTCGATCGAAGCGTCGCATACCAACAAAGGCACCGCCTATCTGACGGCCTCGCGGTACATGTGGGATGACTTCCACCCCTACGTCTTCGAAACCACCGATTACGGCCGTACGTGGACGGCGATCGTGAACGGGCTGCCCGACGACCAATACGTCTTCGCGATTCGCCAAGACCCGCGCGACGCAAACTTGCTCTTTGCCGGAACCAAGAACACCGTCTACGTCAGCCTGAACGGCGGAGCCGCGTGGCAGGCGCTAGCGCTCAACCTGCCGCGCGTCCAAGTGCGTGACATCGCGATCGATTCGCGCCAGGGCGCCGTCGCGATCGCAACCCACGGGCGGGCGTTTTGGGTGCTCGATAATCTGGCGCTGCTCGAACAGCTTACGACGACACCCACAACGAATGCGCCTTATCTCTTCGCACCGCAGACGGCCTGGCTCACGCACGCGTATGGCACACCTCCCTTCCCACGGCCGTACGTCGGCGCCAATCCGCCGTTCGGCGCGACGGTTTTCTTCAACGTCCCGGTGAGCTACGACGGCAAGACGCCGGTCTCTCTCACCTTCTTCGACGCGCGAGGCGTGATGATTCGAAGCTTCGCGCTTCATCTACGCTCGCCGAAGGCGCAGGCGTCGCCCAGCCCCAGCGCTCCGTGGGACCCCACCCAGATGCGTCGCCTGGCAGAGGAGCGGCACACCGCGATCGCATCGGGCATGAACAGTTTCCAGTGGAATCTGCGCTATCCCGACGCCACCGAAGTAATCGGTTTCAAGCCGCCGATCGCAGCCGGCGGATTAGACGACACCGTCGATGGCCCGGTCGTGGTTCCGGGTAGCTATAGCGTCGTGCTTGACTACGGGGGGCAACGTCTGCGGCAATCGTTCGAGGTGGCGCTCGATCCTCGACTGCACGCGTCGCCGGAGGCGCTGGCCGCGCGCCTGGCCCTGCAGCTCCAAATCCATGCGGCGCTCGATCAGCTCAATCGAACGATCAACGACGCGATCGATCTCCGCGACAATCTCAACAGCGCGATGGCCGCGCACCGGTTGACCGAAGCTGAAGCCCATGCCGCGATCGTGGCGCTCGACGGTGAGATCGCCGACTTGGTACAGCTGCAGATTCTATCCAGCGAAGGGTCGGTGCTGCACGAAAGCAAGCTGCGCAGCCATCTCGCGTATCTCGCAGCCGACGTGGAGCTCGCCTACGACCGGCCGACGGCGGCTCAGTATGCCGTCTTCGAGCGGCTGAATGCGCAAGCACAGGCCGGAGAACGCAAGCTGAACGCCGCGATCGCCGAGGGGCGGGCGCTGCTGTGATGCGCGCAGCACGGTGCGTCACGATCGCGATCCTGGCGATCGCGCTGGTGCCGCGGGCGGCAAACGCCGTCGAACACATTCCGTTCACCGAGGTCGACGGTGGATTGATTCAGGTGCAAGCATCGGTCGACGGACGACCGCCGGTTCCAATGCTGATCGACCTGGGTGCGGGCGTCGACGTCTTCTCATCGAGCTTGGGGAGGCAGTTCGTCACCATCGACGGCAAGTACGTCAGCCTGCGCCTCTCGGGCGAGCGCGTCGATCTTCCGATCGGAACGATCGTATCGCTGGCCGTCGGAGGCGTCGCCATCAACGTTCCGCGGGTCGGCATCTGGTCGGGGCTCGACGGAGGCGGCGTCGAAGGCTTGATATCAGCCACCGCGTTTCGCAACATCGCCACTACCTTCGATTTTCGTGACCACGAGCTGATCGTCGAAGACGCGCAGACGTTCCCGGAACGCGAGCGCGCGGCAACCCGCGTTCCGCTGCTCCTCCAAGACGATCTCGGAATCGCGCTGGGACTCTTCGCGCGCTTCGACTTCGGCGGCGGCGTGACGGGATTGTGCGAGATCGATACCGGCTCGCAGGGGATCATGCTCGACCGGACGTTTGCATCGAGGCTCGGTATCAACCTTGCGGACCCGCGCTATAAGCGCGTTCCGATGGCGGCCGGCGGCGGGGTCGTGGCGAGCGCGCCGTCGATCGCGTTGATCGGCGCACCCGACACGACGATTGTCGGTCCTACGGTAACCTACGCCAATTTGATCTACGATTGCAACGTCGGCAATCAGTTTTGGCAAGGCCGAATTTTTACACTCGATCTTCCCAACCGCGCGCTCTATGTAGCCTCGTCTTCATAGCTGTATCGGAGGGTACGTTCCAATGGTCGACTATCAATCCATCGCAACGGCGATTGCCGAGGCGCTCAACGGCATCCAGCGCGCCATGCGTACGATTCCGAAACCGAAGTCGACACCCGAATTCGACCGCTGGACGCACGAGATGGGTGAGGCATCGCAGCACGTGCTCATGGCGTTTGGGATCGATCCCAGTCAGCTGAAGAGCCCGGCCGTCCCGTGCGGAGGAGGCTGGTTCGTCGAATGGCATGGCGACGAGGGCGAATCGGGCGAATGGCGCGCCGTCCAGAAAGGCGATGCCTAGCGTTTACTGGAGCTAAGCTCGCAGGATCACGCGATTGGCGATGAACGTGCCCTTGCTGTAATAACCGACGATCGCCACACGCTCGCCGGCGGTTGGCGTTGCGCCCACCGGCAGGATTGCCGTGCCTCGTTTCAAGTCGATGGTTTGAGTCATGCCGTTGCGGCGCGTGAGCGTCAATCGGTAGGGCGCGAAGCTATCGATCGTCCCCAGCATCACGTGGCGGTGGTCGTATTGATAAGAATCCCATCCGGGTTGCCAGGTGGTGTAGGGCGGCCCCTGATGGTATTGTGCCGCGGCCGGGAGAGCCGCGAGGCCCGCCCCGCCCGCCATCGCCAGCGCGGAGATCAAGGTCATTGCTCGTATCGAAATGTTCATGGGCGATTCCCCTTTCAATTTTGCGATACCCAGCGGCATCGCGGCGTATGGCGCCGCGTTTTTAGATCACCGTTAGAATCTGGTTTAGCATGCGCTCGCTTTTGGACGGGCGTGTTCGGCGGTCGAGCATCCAGGGTACAAGCGCAGTGATGATGGTGGTGGTGGCACTAGACGCGCCGCCGGCGCTCACTCAGGTGGCGCACAGATTTGCGGCGACCAGCCGAGGCATCGTCGCGTTCCGGCTACATCGGGTCTTCGACGTGCACGCCGGATTCTCGAGCCGCCACGAAGACTTGGTGCTCAACGGCATTTTGCAGAACGGCAGAGTCGTGCGCGTGCGCATCCTCAGCTATGCGATCAACGGCAAACCCGCGGATGACGTAACGCTAGCGGCGCTGGAGAACCAGTACGAGCATCCAGCGCCCGACACCGTCTTTGCGCTTCCGTTCGATCCGCGCTATCTGCATGCGTATCAATATCAGAGCGTGCAGACCGGAACTATCGCGTTCACGTCGACGCTGCGCGATGCGACGCATGGAGACGGAACGTTTTCCTACGATGGCGGGAACAACGTCGTCACCTACAGTTACCAGCCCGGCGCGTTGCCTCGCTACGCAAAATCCGGCCTGATCGCCGACCGCCGCGCTGAAGTGCTGCCCGGGTACTGGGCCGTCATCCAAGAGACCCAGCAGTATAAAGGCGCGTACGGGCCTTTCCCGGGCGCGGCGACGGTTCAGATCACCTGGTCGAACTTCCGACGTTTCTCGGACCTGCAGAGCGCGGCCGGCGCGCTCTGACGACCAGCGGCAGGCTCTTTGTCGGGTCGGCAGAAAGTGCCCGGCTCATGAAGACCCTGTTCGTGAATCCGCCGACCTTCGAAGGATACGACGGCGGCGCCGGCTCGCGCTATCAGTGCCGGCGCGAGGTGCGATCCTTTTGGTACCCGACCTGGCTGGCGCAGCCGGCCGCGATGGTACCAGGCAGCCGGTTGATCGATGCGCCGCCCGACGATCTCTCCTTTGACGACGTGGCGCCGCTCGCAAAAGAGTACGAGCTGATCATCTTGCACACCAGCACGCCGTCGTTTGCCAACGACGCGAAATTCGCCGCCCGTTTAAAGCAAGAGAATCCCGGCGTTATGGTTGGAATGGTGGGCGCCCACGTCGGGGTGCTGCCCGAGCCATCCCTCAAAGGCGCGCCTGCCGTCGACTGGGTCAGCGTCGGCGAGTTCGACTATACCTGCGTCGACGTTGCTTCCGGCAAGCCGATCTCCGAAGTTGACGGCCTTGCGTATCGCGACGGCGACGCGATCGTACGCACGCCCGAGCGTCCCATCATCATGGACATGGACGCCTTTCCGTCGGTACTCGACGTCTACCGTCGCGACTTGACGATTCCGAACTACTTCAACGGCTATTTGCAGCATCCATATCTATCGCTCTACACCGGGCGGGGCTGCAAGTCGAAGTGCACGTTCTGCCTCTGGCCGCAAACGATCGGCGGGCATCTGTATCGCGTTCGCAGCGTCGAGAGCGTAGAAGCCGAGATGACGCGCGCCAAAGAGTTGTTCCCCGAAGTGCGTGAGTATTTCTTCGACGACGACACATTGACCGATAACGTCCCGCGGGTCGAGGAGATCGCTCGGCGGTTGGGCCGCATTGGTATTACCTGGTCGTGCAACGCCAAGCCCAACGTGCCGCGCGCAACGCTAGAGATCATGAGGGCGAACGGCCTAAGGCTGCTCTTGGTGGGTTACGAGTCCGGCAACCAGCAAGTGCTCAATAACATGAAGAAGGGCACGCGTTTGGACATCATTCGCCGCTTCTCGAAAGATTGCCGAGAGCTCGGCATCAAGGTGCACGGCACTTTCATTCTCGGCATGCCGGGCGAAACGCCGGAAACGATTCAGGAGACGATCAAGTTCGCGTGCGAGATGGATCCCGAGACGATCCAAGTTTCGCTGGCAGCGCCGTATCCCGGAACCTATCTCTACAAGCAGGCCCAAGAGAACGGCTGGCTGGAGGCGCAGGAGAGCGATCTCGTCGACACGCACGGCGTGCAGCACGCGGCGCTGAACTATCCCGGGCTGACTTCGCCGATGATGTTCCAATCGGTCGACGAGTTTTACCGCAAGTTCTACTTCCGGCCGCGGAAGATGTTCTCGCTGCTCGGCGGCATGATCGGGGACCGGCAGGTTATGAAGCGGCGCCTGCGCGAGGGGAAGGAATTCTTCCAGTTCTTGCGCGAGCGCAGACGTGAAGCGGCGCAGGAGGCGCGCGCGGCCTCCTAGCGCAGTCGCAGCACCGTCATGCTGTAGGGCGCGAGCGCGAGCGGTACGCTGGCGCCGACGCGCCCGAGGCTGCGAGTTACCGGACCGACCCACCGGTTGTCGCGCGAGTGGTCGTACTGTTCTTTGCCGTAGACGGTTATGGTCGCGTTAAATGCGCCGCCGGCGCCCCGCACGCGCGCCACCACTTCGGTCGAACGCAGCGCGTTGTTGAAGAGCACCAGCGCATAACCGTCGCTCTCGGCGAATCCGTAAGCGCGGACGGAGGACCCGAACATGCCCGGCACGCGCACGCTGCGCACGCTCGAGCCGGGTGGAACTTCGCGCGCGAAGAGTGTCATGACGCGCCCGGTCGGGAACGGCGTGCCGCCTGCGATGGGCGGAGCATTTGGACAGCCTGCGTTCGCATTCGGTAGGCCGTCGGAGAAGAGCGCCCTGCTTCCGAAGTGCTGCCATCCGTAGAGGTGTGGCGAATAGTCGCCTCCTTCACCGCAGCTTCCGTAGGCGAGCCACCACGTTGCCATCGGCACCCCGGCGTTCAGCAGCGTTCCCAGCATTTGGCCGAGGAAGAGGCCGTTGACGATCGAGACGGATTGCTTTCCCATCTCACCCGAATCGTTGTTGTACTCGCCCAGATATATCGGAACGCCCGACGCGACGCCGGCGGCGGTCATCTCCGCGCGCAGCTCGACGAGGATGCGTGCAAAGTCGTCCACGGCGCGGCCAAGGAGAAACCCGTCGTTATTGACGTTATGCTGCGGATAGTAGTGCAGTTCGACGAAGTCGAACGGCGCCGCTTCGCGCAGGACGACGTCGTTCCAGGCGTGATTGTCCGGCGTGTCGACGACGATTCCGAGCTTCGCGGCGGGGTCGGCGCCTTTTACGGCCGGATAAAA
>JASHPI010000108.1 GCA_030038215.1 Vulcanimicrobiota bacterium
TCGAAGTACCGCTCCGGAAACCGCTTGCCGAACTTCGAGAGGCCGGTGCCGTCGGGCATGGCGGCCGTAATGCCGACCACCCGCGGATCCTTCTCGGCTACCGCAATCATCGCGTCGCCGAAAACGTCTTGGAACTTGGGGCGCGCGCCGGCGCTGCTCTTCTTGCTGCCGTTGCTCGGCTCGAACGCGTTGGCGCCGACCCCGTGGAAGGTGCGCGAATCACGCTCGGCGGGTTCGTAGCCTTTGCCCTTCACCGTGCGCACGTGCAACAGCACCGGGCGTTCGATGGCCTTGGCCGTCTGCAGAGCGTCCACGAGCACGTCGAAGTTGTGGCCGTCGATCGGGCCGATATAGCGAAAGCCCAGCTCTTCGAAGATCACCGCGGTCTTCTCGGAGGGCCCGATGAAGTGCATCGCGCCGATCTCGGCGCCTTCGATGGCCTTCTTGACGGCCGCGCCGAGTGGTAGGCGTTTGAGCATCATCTTGCCGGTGCCACGGACGAAGTTCGCAAACGGCTTGCTGCGCAACACCGAGAGATACGAGGCGATCGAGCCGACGTTGGGCGCGATCGACATCTCGTTGTCGTTGAGAATCACGATGAACTGGCTCTTCAGACCGCCGGCGTTGTTGAGCGCCTCGTAGGCAAGCCCGCCGGTTAACGCGCCGTCACCCAGGACCGCCACGACCGTCTCGTCGCCGCCGACGAGATCGCGCGCCTGCGCCATGCCCAGGGCCGCGGCAACGCCGGTGCTCGCGTGACCCGCACCGAAGGGATCGTACGGCGATTCGCTGCGCATCGCGAAGCCCGAGAGACCGCCGCCCTTACGGATGGTCGAGAAGCGGTCGCGGCGACCGGTGAGAATTTTGTGGACGTAGGTCTGATGGCTGACGTCCCAGACCAGCTTGTCGGTCGGGAGGTCGAGCACGCGGTGGAGGGCCAGGGTGAGCTCGACGACACCGAGATTCGGCGCCAAGTGGCCGCCGTTCACGGCGCACGTTTGAACGAGCAGCTCTCGAATCTCACTCGCCGCGGTGTCTATCTCGTCGCGCTTCAGGCGCTTGACGTCGGCGGGGGAGTCGATGCGCTCGATCACCATCTGACCCGTAATACCCGCCTGGCGGCCGATACCCTGCGAGACACGGTTAGCGAGCGGCGCCGAAGTTCGCCCCCGCCACGACTCGCGCGGCAAGCCGCGCAGCGCTCGGCGCCGCGCGCGCCAGCCAGAGCGCCTGCGGCCAGTTACGCGGATTGCGCAGCGCGCGACTGGGATTCAACCAGTCGCTGGAAAGTTCGCGCCGGGGCGTGTCGAGGATCACGCGCACTGCAGCCACACGCGGACTAACGATGCGACCGGTCTCCATGTCGACGCCGGCGTAACCGCGCGCGGCCCACGGCGCGCGCTCCGCCCCGTTCACGATCCCCTCCGCGGTCAGCAGCGGATCCGTCACCGGCTCGACTTGCAAACGGCGCGCGCTTTCGAGCAGCGCATCGACCAGCTCTGCATTGCACTGCAGCGTCTCGCCGTTGGGCCGGCGCACTTCGCGCGGAATCAACAGCGTTCCGGTAGGGAGATCCGCGCGCAAACCGCCGGCGAGACCGCAGCTTACGACGCATTCGCCAAGACCGGCTGGGTTCGCGCGCGCTAGCGCAACACCGGTCTCGATAACGCTAACATCCGGACAAACGCGCCGGACGGCGTCGGCTTCGAGCGCCGTCGCGGCGATCACGACGACGTTGCTCGTTATCGGCTCACCGTTGCGCCGCCGGTATTCCGCGGGGCGATGTCCGTATTGATCGTCTTGCGTGGGTCACCACCGGCGCTGTTGTTCCAGTAGCCGAAGCGGTACCGGCAGTAGGTGTTGCCGCCCACGAGCTTCATGCCCATGATCCACGGCTGGGCGACGTCCGTAAACGTCGACAGGCACGTGTCCTTCAAAATCGTTTTGCTCGTCAGCGTCGCGGTCGTTCCGGAGACGGTCACGTAGTAGACGGCGGTCGTGGTGCCGCCCTTATACGCTTGATCGGTGACCGCCAGCCTTGTGCCGACCCAAATCACCGTGCCCGGGAAGCCGATCGTGAATCCTTTTAGCGTGAGCCCACGAAGATCGCTCTTGCCTTTCGGGAGCTGGGCCAAACCCGTAACGAACTTCTTGTTCCAGCCTTGCACGTAGAGATTTCCGGCGCTGTCGTAACCGGGATACCAGTAGTTACAGAACTTTGAGTACGTGTAGAGCGTCGGGGGGCTCTTGGCCTTGGGGAAGACGAACAGGGCGCCGCAGTCCGTTTTGTGATAGGTGTGTGCGTAGGTCGAAACGGCGAGGTTTCCGCTGGTCGGGTCGACCGAGCAGCCGGCGGGATCTCCCGGAATCTTGAGCCGTTTGACCGGCTTGGTTCCACCCTTCGCATACTCGACCACATCGTCACCTGCGAAGTCCGTAATGTAGACGTTCCCCGAAGAGTCGCTGCAAAGGCCGCCGGGGATATTGAAGCCCGTCAGTTGTCCGAGGAGCCCCTTCGCATTGGGCGTTTTGTAGCTGTAGACGTTCACCTCGCCGGACGTGTCCTCGCTCGCGTACAGCAGATCGGTGTGTTTGGCATCGGGATTCATCCATGATTGCCGGCCATCCGGGCGCACCTCGGGCGCGATGTGGCTGGGGGTCAGCAGGCTGAATTTATAGGCGGCCATCTGCACGGTGCTGTCGCCGCGCGCGGCACTTTGCGTCGTTACGGTCGGGGGGACCGCGGTCTGCGTACTGCCGCATCCCGTCAACGTCGCGGCGGCGAGATAACAACAAAAGAGCCTTCGCCCTACGATAGAAGCAAACATACGGGCAATGTTAGCACGGTGAAGCCGCGAAGGGCTAGGTATGAGACAGGCTCGCCCCAACTGGGACGAGCCTGCCTGCGTGGCCGAGAGAGAGAGGAAAGTTACTGAACGAGCACGGCCTCTTTGATCAGCGACCCATTTGTCGGCGGGGCGCCGAAGTTACTCGTCGTGCCCTGCGTCGTGTCGATCCCGCCCACAACGATCGGGGCGTAGTAATTGTCTCCCCCGGTTCCGTTCATGGCCACGCCGGGCGCGCCGGGCGCGTAGATCAGCCCGGAAAAGCTCGGCATGCAGCCACCGTTGAAGTTGGGATTCTTCGTGTTGGCGGCCACCTGGTAGTAGAGGACGCCTTCACTGTCGCCGCTGCTCGGCGCGGAGAGATTGACCATGGCGCCGTTGAAGTCGGGCGGCGTCCCGTTGGCCGTGACGTAGATCGTCACGCCGCTCCCGGTAATGTTCGCGCCGTTGAAGTTGCTGGTGCCGTTGAGAACGTACGTTCCAGAGAACGTCACGTTCGCATTTTGAAGGTTGAGGCTATTGTAACAACCTTGCGGGACCGTCCCCTTCGAGCCGGTATAGTTTTGACAGTTCGTCGTCGACGGTGTATTTGCGGTCAGCCATGCACAGCCCGCGATCTCCGGACAGGGATCTGCGACCGGCAGCATCTTCGAAGGCGTGGCCTTCGAGAACGTCGCTCCGGTTTCGGTCGGCGTTGCGCCGGCGTAACCGATGCTCGGCGCCGTGACCTTTGCGTTGTCAAAGTTTGCGGTGTTGTTGATGTTGATTCCGCAATCCGCGTCGACCGTAGCGCCACTGAAGTTCGAGGTCGCCGTGCTGCCGATCACGTTGATGCAGGGCGGATCCCGATTGGTGACGACCTCGGCGGTCGCCGACGTCGTCTCGTTCATGCCGTTCGTCCAACCGAACACTCGCGAGAGGAAGGTCTGCGTGTGCTGGTTGGCGATCGTGACCTGCACGGCGCAGTTATTGTTGGCGTACGGCCCGGCCGCGGGGGGATTGTTCGGCGTAACCGTCACGTTGCCGCCGTTAGCGAAGCCGGCGTTGGCCGCGTCGTTCTGGGCCGCGGTGTAGGCGGCGCTCGAGTCGCCGCAGCCGTCGTAGACGAGCTGCTGCGCGCCGCCGATCGCGGCGGCGTCGGCCGCATTCTGTTGTTGGCGCTGGCGGTATTCGAGGTAGCCCGCGTCGATCGACATGGCGCCGAAGCCCATGAGGACGGCTAGGCAGATAGCGACCATCGGTAAGACCTGGCCGCGTTGGTTGAGATGTCTACGCATCCGGCAATATCCTTTGCACCGCACTTCATAAAATGGCGGCAGCTTATTGGATAGTGTGCCAGCAAGCATCCCCTAGGCACAACCCGCTGAACGCCTGGGCCTTTCGCCCTAGTCCTCGGGACCTTTGCCGCGTTCGAACGTTTGCCGCAGAATGTTCTTCACTTCTTCGCGAGGCTCGCGTACGATGTCGGCTATGGAGACTGCAACCGCTCCCGAACGCGTGCTGGCCCCCGCCGAGCTCGAGCGCATCGACGCCTACTGGCGCGCGGCCAACTATCTCAGTGTCGGCCAGATCTATCTGCTCGATCGCAATCCGCTCTTGAAGCGGCCGCTCGTCCCCGACGATATCAAACCGCGTCTGCTCGGCCATTGGGGAACGACGCCGGGACTCAACTTCGCCTACGTACACCTCAACCGGCTGATCAAGCGCTACGACCTCGACATGATCTTCATCGCGGGGCCGGGACACGGCGCGCCGGGCGTAGTTGCGAACACGTACCTCGAGGGGACGTACAGCGAGCGCTATCCCAACGTTCCGCAGAACGAGATCGGCCTCGGGCGCCTCTTCAAGCAGTTCTCCTTTCCGGGCGGCATTCCAAGCCACGCGTCGCCCGACACGCCGGGATCGATTCACGAGGGCGGCGAGCTCGGCTATTCGCTTGCGCACGCGTACGGCGCGGCTTTCGATAACCCCGATCTGATCGTCTGCGCGGTCGTCGGCGACGGTGAAGCCGAAACCGGCCCGCTGGCAACGGGATGGCACGGCAACAAGTTCCTCAACCCGCAACGCGACGGAGCCGTGCTTCCGGTGCTGCACCTGAACGGCTACAAGATCGCGGGACCCACCGTCTTAGCGCGCATCCCCGGCGACGAGCTGCTTGCGCTCCTAGAAGGCTACGGCTACGAAACCTATCTCGTCGAGGGCGACGATCCGATGCGCATGCACGAGCTGATGGCCTCGACCCTC
>JASHPI010000109.1 GCA_030038215.1 Vulcanimicrobiota bacterium
ACGTTCAATCTGACCGCCGAGCGCGGCGTCGCGGTCAAGCGAATCGAGGCAACCCAGTCGGTTCTGCAGAGCATCGAGGTTTTGCGAGAGACGCCGTGAGACTGCTCGACCGCGTCGGCCAGGCGACGACGAACTTCTTCGAATATGCCGGTGGCTTGACGATCCTGTCGGCCGAGACCGTCGGCTTCATGGCACGAATGCGAATTCGAGTCGGCGAAACGATCTCGCAGTGCGCGTTGCTCGGCGTCCAGTCGCTGGTGATCGTGACGCTGACCTCGCTCTTTACGGGCGCCGTGATCTCACTCGAGTCGGCGCAGTCGGCGGTCGCCTACGGATTCGAAAACCTGGTGGGCGGAGCCGTCGCATACGGCTCCGTGCGCGAGCTGGGCCCGATGCTGACTGCCGTCGTCGTGGCCGGGCGCGTGGGCGCCGCGATCGCCGCCGAGCTCGGCTCCATGGTCGTTACCGAGCAGATCGAAGCGTTGCGCTCGATGGGCCTGGAACCCGCGCGATTTCTGGTCGTGCCGCGTCTGGTGGCATTGCTCCTCATGCTCCCGCTGCTGACGATCTTCGCGGACGTCGTCTCCATCCTGGGCGGAATGTACATCGCGCAGGCTTACGCGCACATCGCCTACGATTCATTTATTTCTTCGGTGCGTCAAAGCATCGATATGTCCGACGTGTTCAAGGGATTGCTCAAGTCGTTCGTTTTCGCCGTCATCATCGTGATGGTCGGCGCTTACCAGGGGCTTTCCACGCGCGGCGGCGCCGCCGGCGTCGGCCGCTCGACGACGTTCGCCGTCGTTCTTGCCATTATCCTGATTTTCGTATCGAACTTCTTTCTCTCGTTCTTGCTCTTCGGCGGGCAATGAACCAGAATACTCGCAAGGTAATCGCTAGCATCGACAATGCGACGCTCGCCTTCGGCGATAAGGTCGTGCTCAAGAACCTTTCCTTCGAGGTCGTCGAAGGCGCGATCACCTGCGTGATCGGTCTATCGGGAGCCGGTAAGTCGACCATCCTTCGCTTGCTCGACGGTCTACTGCTCCCGAGCGAGGGCCACGTCTACGTGCGCGGCGAGGACATCTGCCACATGAATGAAGAACAGCTCAATCGCGTTCGCCAGAAGATCAGCCTGTCGTTCCAATTTTCCGCGTTGCTCGACAGTCTGACGGTGGGCGAAAACGTCGCGCTGCCGTTACGCGAGCACACCAGGCTCTCGGAGGCGGAGATTCGCAAGACGGTGCTGGACGCGCTTGACAGCGTCGGACTAGCGCACACGTACGATAGCCTTCCCAACGAGCTCTCCGGCGGAATGCTCAAACGGGCGGGTTTCGCGCGCGCGATCGTCACGCGCCCGGATCTCGTTCTCTACGACGAACCGACCACCGGCCTGGATCCGATCGTGACGAACCTCATCACCGACACGATCCTCAAGCTTCGGGAAAAGCTTCGCGGAACGGCGGTCGTCATCTCGCACGATCTGCCTTCGATCTTTGCGATGGCCGACTACATCGCCATGCTTTTCGAAGGCGCAATTATCGCCTGCGATACCGCCGAGAGCATTCGCAGCTCCACGAACCCTATCGTGCAGCAGTTTCTTCAGGGCTCCGAAGTTGGGCCAATCCCGATCTAGCGACTTCTTCAGAGGTTCCCTAGGGGAGGCACTCACGCGGCGAGAGCCTAATACGCACCGCATATGACGAGGCAGGCACAGGTCGGCGCGTTCGCGATCATCGCGTTGCTGCTGCTGTTCGGAGTTTTCTACGTCATTACCGACTTCGGTACGCGCCATACCGGCTACCGAATCGGCGTCCACTTCCAATCGGCCGCCGGTCTCACGCCGGGGGCGCTGGTCTATTTCAGCGGCGTCACGGTCGGCTCGGTCGACACGATCGATTTACTGCCGGATAACACGGTGGACGTGATTCTCGCCATCAACCGCGACATCGACATCCCGGCTGCCTCTCGCTTTGTCATCCAGGCGCCGCTGACCGGATCGCCGTCGCTCGTCATCGTGCCGCCGCGCCAGAAGCCGCCGGTTCCGCTCCTGCCGCGTCAAGTGCTGCCGGTAGCCGAGCAGCCGCAAGGCATCAACGCGACCTCGATTGCCGATCTCTTGGATCAGGGGCAGGGGCAGCTCAAACGTTTCGGCGACATCATGTCGTTGTTGCAAGCACGCACCCCCAAGCTGCTCGCGACCCTGCAAACGACGCTGAACAACGCCAACGCGCTCACGCTGACGACCAAAGCATCGGTGCAGCAGCTCTCGCGTGAGTTGTTGGCGCTCGGCTCGAGCTTGCAAACGAATCTCGGCACGGCGTCCATAAACGTCGCGCAGCTCTCGGCAACGCTGAACAACGCGGCGACGATGGATTCCAAGAAGCTCAGCGCGTTGCTCGATCAATTCAACTCGACCGCCGTCGCGCTCAATCACTCGATGACCGCGCTCGAGAGCCTTGCGACCGACCCTCAACTCAAGGCCAACGTGCTGGCTACGACGCAGAGCATCGCCGATACGACGCAGACGCTGGCCGACCTCACCAAGGATCTGCGCACCGTGACGGGTAACCCGCAGACGCAGGCACAGATGCGCGACACGATCGCGAACCTCGATGCCGTGCTGCAAAAGGCGAACTCGCTGCTGGGGGAGCTCGGCGGCACCAGCCACGTCTACGGCGTGGATACCGGCGCAACGCCCGCGCCGCCGACCGTGCCGGGCAGCACGCCGTTTCCGGTCGGGTCCCCCAATCCGGGGAGCACGCCGAGCGGCGGCCTCTCGCCGCAAGCGCGCGCGAACCTCCAGGGCAAGCTCGGCGCGCTGGCGCGTAACCTCGTCAACATTCAGGTCCGTCTGAGCGGCCTGTCACCCCAGCACGTTACCACCTTCAATCCGGTGCTCCCCGCGAGCCAAGGTCCACTCGGCGACATCAACGTGATCGTGCTTCCACACGGCACCACCAGCTTGATGGTCGGTGCCAACGCCATCGGGACGCAGACCACCTGGAATGCGCTGCTCGAGCAGAACAAAGGCGACTTTCACATCGGTGCCGGCGTGCTTTATTCACAGATCGGCGTGCTCGGCGCGTACCAACCGTTGCGGGGCTTCGGCCTCGAGACGCGTGTGTACGATCTCACCTATCCGATGATCGATCTCTACGGCAACCTCCGCATCTTGCCCGGCACGTCGCTCTTCTTTGGTCAGCGTGACATCAACCACGCGGCGCGCCGCAACACCTTCGGCCTGCAATACCAGTTTTAAGTTCGTGGAAACGGCGAAACCGCGCGTCGGCATCATCGGGGCGGGCGCCATGGGGACGCTCTTCGGATTCCACCTCGCTGCCTTGGCCGACGTCACGATGCTCGACGATAATGCAACCGTCGCCGATGCCGTCGCGCGCAATGGTTTACGGGTGAACGGCGGGCCGGCACGTGCCGTCGCGATCGCGCGCAACGCGCGCGACCTGTTTGGCTCGCAGATGCTCTTCCTTTTCGTAAAGGCGGTCGACACGCTGCGAGCGCTGCGGGCGTTCGCCGGCGAGCTCGACCCCGCCGCACCGATCATCTCGCTGCAGAACGGCGTCGGCAACGAAGATGCGATCAAGACGGCTCTCGGCGGCGCCGTGCCGGTCATTCTCGGAATCACGACCGAATCGTCGCAGACGATCGCGCCGGGTGACGTGCGCAGCTCCGAAGCGGGCAACACGATCATCGGCTCCGCCGGCGCGTCGCCGACCACGTCGCGAACGGTGGCCGACCTGCTCAACCGCAGCGGTCTGCGCGCCTCGGTCGTCTACGACATTCGTCCTCATCTGTGGGGAAAGCTGGTCGCGAATGCTGCGGTCAATGCACTCTCGGCCCTGCTCGACTGCAATGCCGGCGAAATCCCCAAGGATCCGAATGCGGCCCACCTTGCCGAAGCGGTCGCCGAAGAGACAGCCAACGTCGCCGCCGCGCTGAAGATCAATCTTCCGTTCGTCAATCCTTGGCAATACGTCACCGAGGTGATCGCGCTCGGCGCCGACGCGAAAAGCTCGATGGCCTACGATCTCGAATCGGGGCACCCCAGCGAGATCGACCACATCAACGGGGCGGTCGTCGCATTCGGCCGTCGCACCGCGACGCCGACGCCGTACAACGACGCGATGGTGCGACTCGTCAAAGCACGGGAGGCGCTGCTGGCGCGATCACGGCTGCGGGGTTAGGCGCAGCAGGCGAATCGTACCGGTCGAGGCCTCGACGTCGATCCCGTGTCCGCCGCCGCCGTTGACGCTTCCCACGATCGTTTCCGAGCGACCCTGCGAGGTGCCGCGCAACCCGAAATCGGTAAAAAGCGAGCCGTCGTCGGTATGGAGGCGCACGTTGAACGCCGCTTTGGCGATCACCCACACCTCAATGTTGCCGCTTTGAGTTGAGAAGTGCAGCGTGCCCGGCCAGTCCGTCGAGCCCATCGTGACCGAGAGGTTTCCTTGGCCGACCGCCGCCTGTGCGTAACCGGGCAGCATCACCTTGACGTCGCCGCGCTTGGCGACGACGCGGGCGCTTGCGTTGATGTCGGTAACATTGACGTCGCCTTGCTCCGATTCGATCAGGAGATTGACGTCGTCGGGCACGCGCACCAGGAGCGACGCGAGCGGCGCCGGAGCATCGACGATCACACCATGTGCCACGGGTCGCAATCTGGGTGCCGCCGGCGTCTGCTTTGCGAGCGCGGTGGCCGAGATGGTAAAGGCGCGACGCGGCTGACCGGCCGAAGGCTGGTAGGCGTTGACCGTCGCCGAGGCGACGCGAACCTCCATCGTCGCCCCCGGCTTCAAGAGGCCGACCGTCGTAGCGTAGGGCGTCTGGCTGGAACATCCGGCCAGTAGGAGAAGAAGTAGAAGAAGGAGCGGTCTCGACATGCCAACCCGCACCCTACGAACCATCATTGCTTTCGTCCTGGCCGGATGCGGCGGCGGTATGCCGGCGCCCCCGGTAAACGTCTCCGCGCCGGCGGCGCTGCCCGTGGCTCGCTGGATTCCGCAGCCCGACACGAGCTACCAGATTCAATACGACGGCAGACTCGATCTGCGCGTGCCGGCCGCCATCTACGATCTCGACGGCTTCCAGACGCGCCCATCGGTCGTGGCGCGGCTCCACCGCATGGGGCGGCGCGTCGTCTGCTATATGGACGTCGGCACGTGGGAGCGCTGGCGCCCCGACGCCGGCCAATTCCCCAAAAGCGTGCTGGGCAAGCACGACGGTCACTGGCCCGGCGAACGCTGGCTCGACATCCGTGCGCGAGCGATCCTCGAGCCGATCATGGCCACGCGGTTTGACATCTGCCGGCGCAAGGGCTTCGACGGCGTCGACCCCGACAACATCGATGGCTACCAGAACGACACCGGCTTCCCGCTCACCGCCGCCGAACAACTCACCTACGATGAGTGGGTGGCGCGCGCCGTTCATGCGCGCGGCCTCACGGTCGACCAAAAGAACGACAACAATCAGGTCAAAGAGCTATCCAAGTTCTTTGATTTCGCCGTTCTCGAGCAGTGTTACGTTCAGAAATGGTGTGGAGTATTCGACGTGTACACGCAAACCGGCCGCCTCGTCGTCGACGTCGAGTACGGCCTGCCCCGGGCGAAGTTTCTCGAGAAAACATGTCGAGAGGCCGCGGAGCACGACGATACGGCGATCGACAAGCGGCTCGAGCTCACCGCCTGGATCATCACTTGTCCTCGCCGCTAGCATCGCGCAGGCGTTTGTCGCGGGGGTGGTGCGCATCGTAGCTGCGCCGGACGTGATCGAGCGTCATCTCGGCGTAGATCTGCGTCGTTTGCACGCTCGCGTGTCCCAGAAACTCCTTGATCGTCATCAGGTCGACGCCGCTTTTGTGCAAGTGCGTCGCCACCGAATGACGCATCGTGTGCGGTGTAATCTTCCCCTCCAAACCGCTCAGCTTGACGTAGGTCGCGAAGATCTTGCCTAGCTGCTGATAGCTGAGCCGGCGCCGCTGCCGGCTGACGAACAGCGCGCCGTCGGGGCTGGCGGGGCGGACCGCAAGGTAGGCGTGCAGCGCATCCGCGGTGGCCTGGTTAAAGAACACGGTGCGTTGCTTGTTGCCCTTTCCGATCACACGGATCGTGCGCGCTTCGAAATCGACGTCCGCAACGTCGATCCCAATCAGCTCCGCGCGACGCATGCCGCTGGCGTAGAGCAGCTCTAGAATCGCCAGGTCGCGCCGGCGGCGCGCGTCGGGTTCGCCCGCGGGCGGGCGCGTCTCGAGCAAGCGCATGACGTCGCGCACCGGCAGCGCCTTCGGGAGGCGCTTGGGAAGCCGAATGTTCTGGATCTCGAGCGCCGGATTGTCGGGCCGATGCCCCTCGCGCTTCAAGAACGCGAAGAAACGCCGCAGCACCGCCAGCTTTCGCCGAATGCCGGCCGCCCCGTACTCGCGGGTCCCGAGGTCGATCAGGTACTTGCGCAGCGACGAGAGCTGCGCGTCCTTGAAGAGCTCGCCGAACGGGCCGCGGTACGGCCGCCCGTCGGCCTCTGCGGCGGGGCGATTCGCAAGAAACGCCCCGAGAATCTCCACGTCGCGCGCGTACTCGCGGGCGGTCCGCGGCCCCCGTTTGAGCTCCATCGTTAAATAGACGAGGAACTCGGCGATCAGCGGATCGACCGGGTGCCACTGGCGGATGCGGCGGTCCGGTTTGGCCGCCGCCCGGCCGGCGTTTTTAACCATCGCCCTCCCTTCCTTAGTGGCGCAAATATTCGTTTGTGCTATTTCGCGTCGTCCGGCAGAACCCTTTCCTCGCGGTCCATCCAATCCCGAGTCAGGTAGAGCCAGAATGCCAAGCCGGCGTACTCTCCGTAGCGCCCGAAGGCTCGCCGCATCGTCGAATCGGCGGCCTGCTTCATCCCGGTCAAGCGCCGGTATTTCGGTCGCGTCCAGGAATCGAGGACGAGATGCCGATGGCGCCCCAAGAGCTGCATGACGTGCGCGGCCCCGTACGGACCGATCCCCGGCAACGCGAGCAACGCGGCTTCAACGTCCTCATCCGCCCGTTGCGCTGAGGGCAGCAGCGACTCCAGATCTAGCCGGCCGCCCGCGACGTCATTGGCGATGGCTCGCACGTAGGGTCCGCGATAGCCCATGCGGGCCACGTCGCGATACCAGGGGGCCGGCGTTTTGGCCAGCAGCGCCGCCTCGGGAAAGGCGCCGCCGCCGAGATCGACACAGGCCTGCGTCATTCGGATGGTTGCCGACCAGCTGCAGTTAGTCGTGCAGATCGTCTTGACGACGTCTTCGAAAACGCTTGGGCTCGCCAAGATGCGTCCGGCTCCTTGGGCAGCCCACGCCAGACGCGCGTCGCCCGCAATCCGCGCGTAGAAGGCCGAGAGATCTTCGTCCAAACGGAACATGCGTGCTATCGTGGCGCGCGCGTTCTCGACGCTGCGCCTGCTAAGCCGGCGATGCGCTTGCGCAACGAGCTTGCCGCCCACCTCGCGCGTCGCAACCTCGACAACGCGGCCCTCCAACCGGAGCGAACGCCGATAGACGAGCGGGTCGATCTCCACTGAGGCGGGCGGCAAACGCGCGCAACCGTGCGAGTGCACCGTGCGCGCGAAGGAAATCGGTTCGCCCCCCGCGCCGCGCAGGGGGAACTCACACACGATCATCCGCGAACTACGGCTTAGGCGACGTAGGAAACGTTGACCGCTACGCCGGCGGCCTGAGCCCGCATGAGCACGCCATAGACGGCGTCGAGCTCGTCTTCGATCGCCGACATCTCGCCGGCAGTGACTTGAAACTGCGCCGCATGTGCCCACAGGATGCTGCGGGCACGTTCGAAGGCGCTGCGCAGGCGTTCGGGCGTTGCCTCTAGGACCGGCCAGTCCAGATCGCCTTTAGCCGGTACGACGCGCCAGCCGCGGCCCGAAACGAAGGCAACCTCTTCCTCGGCGCCGAGTGCATGCGGGACGGCGGCAAGCACGTCGACGGCCTCTTGGTCGGCCAGCGAAAGCGGCAGCCCCAACTCGGCCAGGCGCAGGATGTACCGAAAGAACGGCGCGCATCCAACGCTATACGCACCCGCCGAGCAGGCAACGTTGACGTGCACGAGCTCGAGTTCCGGTTGGCCTTTCTGAGAGCCGCTCATGTCCGCAGCGATTCGTGCCGTGGCCCGGCGAGTCCGTCCCAAGACCGTTGACCTCAGGCCGGTATCAGCTCGAGCGCTCGCACCGCGTCGCGCTCGTTGCGCAACTCCTGGAGAGTCTCTTCCATCTTCATCCGGCCGAAATCGTCGTGAACCAAGCCTTCCACGATCCGCGAGACACCCTGATCCGTCCGCGAGGGAAAGGAAAAGACGAGGCCGGGATCCACGCCATATTCCCCGTTCGAGCAGCGCGCCACCGAATACGTTTCGCCGGGCGGCGTATCGTGCGTCAGGTTGTAGACGCCGGCAACCGCCGCGTTAGCCGCCGACGCCGCCGAGGATGCGCCCCGCACCTTGATCACCTCGGCGCCGCGCTGCTGAACGGTTCTGATGAAATCGTTGCACAGCCAATCCTCATCGCGGATGGCCTCGGTTGCCGCGCGGCCGTCGATCTTCGCATGTGCGAAATCGGGAAACTGCGTTGTCGAATGATTACCCCAAATGGTCATCTGCGATATCTGCGTTACATCGACGCCGGCCTTGCGCGCCAGCTGCGCGCGAGCCCGCAACTCATCAAGCGTCGTCATCGCAAAAAACCGATCTTTGGGAATATTTGGCGCGTTGTTCATTGCGATCAGACAGTTGGTATTGCAGGGATTCCCGACCACGAAGATGCGCACGTCTTGCGCCGCGCGCTCGTTGAGCGCGCGCCCTTGCTCGGTAAAGATACGGCCGTTCATCTGCAGCAGATCGGAGCGTTCCATGCCGGCCTTGCGCGGGACGGCACCGACCAGGACCGCCCAGTTCACGTCGAGCATCGCCTCTGCGGCGTCGGCGGTATACCGGACGCTCTTGAGCAATGGAAAGGCACAATCTTCGAGTTCCATTACCACGCCGCGCAACGGTTCGAGGGCCTGCTCGAGTTCGAGGAGCTGCAACTCCAACTCGACGCCGGAGCCGAACATTTGGCCGGACGCGATGCGAAAGAGCAGCGCGTAGCCGATTTGCCCGGCCGCGCCGGTTACCGCGACCTTGATTCGATCTTTCACGGGTCCTCCGTCTTCTTCGGTGGGAGTGGGGAGTCACACGGGGCGAAGTCCGTACCGCGATGAGCGAGCATGCGCTAATGGGCTTCAGCGGAGCCGATCAGCCCTCTCCGTCCATCTATGATACCTGCATTCGCTGCGGCCTGTGCCTGCCGTCCTGCCCGACGTATCTCGAAACTATGACAGAAACCTCGGGACCGCGCGGCCGGATTAGTCTGATCAAGGCGGTCGGCGAGGGGCGACTCGACCTGCTGAGTGCCGGCTTTCTCGAGCAGATGTCGCAATGTCTCGATTGCCGGGCCTGCGAAGCGGTCTGTCCCTCGGGCGTACGCTACGGACAGCTGATCGAAACCGCGCGCACGCAGGTGCGCCGCGCGCAAGCGCCCGCCGAGACACCGCGCGCGCGGGCGCTGCGCCGCTTCCTGCTCCGGACGCTATTCGCTCGAATCGATCTCATGCGCGCGGCGGCCGGCCTGCTGCGCTTGGCGCAACGGACGGGCGTGACGTCGCTGGCGGGTCTCTTCGGTCTGGGCCGTGCGGCCAAGCTGGCCCCGGTGATTCCCGATCGATTCTTCGTAGCGCAGGATCAGCGGATCGAGGCTTCGACGCCGCGGGGGCTTGCCTTCCTCCACGTGGGCTGCGTCATGTCGGCGGTCTTCGCACCCGTTCACGAGGCAACGCTGCGCATGCTGCAACGTGCCGGCCTCTCGATCGTTGTTCCGAGCGATCAAGGATGCTGCGGAGCGGTCGCGGTCCACGCGGGCGAGATGGACTTCGGTCGCGAGCTCGCAAAGCGCAACATCGTCGCATTCGAGCGAAGCGGCGCGGACGTCTACGTCACCAACGCGGCGGGGTGCGGCAGCGCGCTCAAGGAATATTCGGAACTCTTTGCCGAGGATCCCGACTGGTCGCGCCGCGCCGAATCCTTCTCCCTGCGCGTGCGCGACGTGACCGAGGTTCTCGACGCAATGGAGCTGCCTGCACCCGACCGTGCGATCGATGTGACGGTGACGTACCAGGAGCCGTGCCATCTCGTGCACGCTCAGCGCGTAAGCGGCGCGCCGCGACGCCTCCTGGCGAAGATTCCTCGTCTACGGCTTATCGAGATGGACGAGAGCGCGGTCTGCTGCGGCGGCGCCGGCATTTACAGCCTCACGCAGCCGGAGATGGCCTCCCGTTTGCAGCGACGCAAGATCGCCGCCATCGAGCGTACCGGCGCGACCATCGTTGTCACCGCCAATCCGGGATGTGCGCTTCAGGTTGCAGCCGGCTTGCGTGACGCGCGCCTTCGCACGACGGTCAAGCACATCGTCGAGCTGCTCGACGAAGCGTATTCGCCTAGCCGCGATGGGCGCGCTTAAAGCGTCCCGACGACGCGATCGCGGTCGTTGCGCGCATCGGCCAGGCTGCGGTACACCGCAAAAACGCGTACCAAACCCGTGATATTCAGGAGCCGCGAAATGGGACCGTCGCTCACGACCAGGCGAAGCGACCCGCCGCGTTCGGCAGTGCGGCGATGGGCGCCGATCAGGGCTCCCAAACCGGTCGAGTCGAGAAAATCGACCTGGGTCAAATCGACGATGAGTTCGTGGCTGCCCTTCTGCGTAGCTTCACCGAGGGCGGCGCGAACCGTCGGAGACGTTGCGAGATCGAGACTCCCGCGAAGCGCGAAAATCAGGGTGCCGCCGCCGTCTTCGGTCTTAAGGTCGATGCTCAATTCATCGTGCGTCATGGTGAAAGGCTGCCCATTCGGGCCACGGTTCCTGTTCGCCTTGAATTAAAAATAACACTACTCTACGAAGCGCGCCGCATCGTCATCCCAGCGCGTCATACACTCGCGAACCAAATGGACGCCGCCGATCCAACGGTCGATTTGCCGGCACTCCAGCCAGTCCGCATCGCCGGCCAAAATGCGCCGTCCCAGTACCGTCGGCACCAAGCCTCCTTCTTCTTCTTCGATCAAGGCAGCCTCGCCGGTCCGCAGATCCTCGAGTATTTTCGCGAAGGCATTGTCGGCCAGGAAGAACGCCTCCTCGCGTGCCTGTGCACGCGCGAACAGTTCCTCTTCGCGCGCGCGACCGCGAGCGACGGCTTCCAATGCCTGACGTTGCGAGCGAGAGAGACCATCGCGTTTCCAAGGATACTCCTCGCACAGACGCGCCATCGCTGCGCGCAGGAACGGCAGGCCGATCGCATCCTCCTGTGCCGCGGCATAGAGATCTCGGGCCGAAGGCGAGGTGAAACGCTCCCACGTGCGGTGGGCCGACTTGAAGATTGCAGCGGTCGCTGTTCGCCGGCGGCGGAGAAGCGGTAAAATCTCGTCGACCGTCATGCTTCCGAGGTAATGGTCGCTCTGCACAACCGAAATGCGGCCCGGTTCCAGGTCGAGTTCCTCGAGACACGTAAGGATTTGCAGAATCTGCAGTTGGTCGTAGAGATCGTGCTCGAACCAAAGCACGATCTCCGCGAAATCGCCGGCTTCGCGCAAGCGCGCGTCGCGTCGCTGAAAATCGTGAATGAGGCGAATTGGGCTTCCGTATCCGCGCGCCGCGAGATACTCGGCGCGGATCGCGCTCGTTTCTTCGAGCGACAGGCCGGCGGGCACCGGCCCATCGTTGAGCGCATCGCGCCAAGCGAGATGCGTACCGACGATCCCCGCTTTCTTGAGCAGGTAGAGCGCGGCATCGCCGTTGGTGATGTGCAGCGTCGAAGGCATCACAAACCTGGGGTGGCTGTCATCCTGAGCCTGTCGAAGGACGAACCAACGCATGGCGGAGTCAAAGTCCGCTGCCCGTTGCCCCAACGTGCTCCGCACGTCGGGGACCCCTTAGTCTTGATTCCGCTCCGGCGCTTTGCGCCTGCGCTGCGGTAAGGCAGCGTCCTTGACTCCGCTCTAAAGCTGGGGTGGCTGGATTCGAACCAACGCATGGCGGAGTCAAAGTCCGCTGCCTTACCGCTTGGCTACACCCCATCGCGCGCGAACTTCGACGCGTCCCTGCCGTCTTCGTGCGGGGTGACCGCGATGCTTAGAAGCGCAAGTGACTAGTGGGT
>JASHPI010000110.1 GCA_030038215.1 Vulcanimicrobiota bacterium
GCTACTCGCGCAGGGCGGTGGGATAAACCGCCGGGCTCCGCAGACCGTCCGCATCGACGCTGCGCACTCCCAGGATGTAATCGTCCTTTGATACGTGCACGGCGCTCTGCGTCACATCGCCGACGTCGAGCGCGTGCTGCCATTGCGGTGCGTCGGTCGCACGCCAGAGGATCTCGTACGATACCGCGCCGGCGGCCAGTTTCCAGCGCAACGTAGACGTATACCCAAGGTGCTCGAGCGGCATTTGTACGCCGGTTGGCGGGGCTGGTCCTAGGGCCAGCGTCGCCAGCGCCGCGACGTTGGCTTGCGTCGCGCGCCGCAAGTATTGGGCGTCGATGTATTGGGGCAGGTCTCCGTACTGAACGCCGTCCTCCACGCGGACGTCTTGGTGTTGATGGATGAAGTTCTCGTGCGCTTCGACGAATCGAATGGCCGCCGCATACCCCACAGCCTGAAAGGATTGCTGATCGCCGCCGCGCATGAACCGATCCGATCGAAAGATTTGACGCACGGTGAAGTTCGGGACGTAGAGCGGTACGACTTCGGCGATGAACCGCGAGAGCTCGCGTGACGGCGAGTCATTCTCTGATCCCACCAAATTGACGGCATCGACGTTGGTACCGGCCGGAAGCCCTTGGCTGAAGACGCGAATGACGTCCGGCTCGGATGCGCCGTCGCCGCCGACCGAGTTCCCGATGATATCGTTGTTTAGGACGGCGAGCACGGGAGCGCGAGCGGCGGCCAGCTCGTGCGCATAGTGATTCGAGCCCCACAGCCCCAGCTCTTCACCGTCAAAGGCCGCGAAGACGATGGTGCCTTTGAAGTGCGTGCTCGCCATGACCCGCGCCGCCTCCAACACCGCGGCCACGCTTGATGCGTTGTCGTCGGCGCCGGGCGCCACGCCGGCGCCGTCCGTGCAGTGACCGTCGCAATCGTCGAAATGGCTCGACATAACGTAGATTCGTCCCGGAGCGTCACCGCGCAGGGTCGCAATCACGCTCGACTCGGTGACGGCGCGAGGCGTACGCGGCGTCTTCGGCTGAAGGTAGGTGTCGAGGGCGACGCCCATGCGTCCGCCCGTGCCTGCGGCGATCGAACGAAACTGCGCGGCGATCCAATCTCGCGCAGCGAATACTCCCTGGGTCGCAGTTGATTGCGTTTCGGAGAAGTCGTTGCGCGTGCCGAATGCGACCAGCGTCTCGTCGCTGGCCTTTAGCCGGTTCGCATCAACCGCGCCGACCATGGCGGCGATTGCGGCATTCGGAGTGAGCGCGGGCAGCGGCTGATCGGCGCCGGCCGCCCCAAGCAGAACGAGAATCCCGAGGTATGTGCCGGTCCGCGGGACCGAGAAGAGCTTGAAGGTGCCCATGCTGCATCGTTGTACGAAGGCGTCGCCGGCTCCTGATTGCCCGGCGGTCTACGTCCTCCGTTGCCGTGACGGAACGCTCTACACCGGCGCGACGACCGACCTTCTACGGCGATTGGCGGCTCACCGGCGCGGTCGCGGTGCCAAGTACACCCGCGGGCGCCTTCCTTTCAAGCTCGTGGCTTGGTGGCATCCGCGATCGTACGCCCTTGCCAAGTCCCAGGAAGCGCGTTTCAAGCGCCTGGCCCGCGCAGCCAAACTGGCGCTGGTCGGCCGCGGCGAGGCCTTCGGCTGCGCAATCCACACCGGCGCCGAGACTACGCGAACGTCTTAGCCGCCGCGCTGTAGGTCGCGCGGGTGACGGCATGGATCGCATCGTACGACGCCGCGTAATCGTATGCGTCTTTCGTCATGATCGCGAGGATGAACGGCGAATCGCCGAACGGCTCGACGATTGCGATATCATTACGCGTTCCGTCGAGTTCGCCGGTCTTGTTGGCGACCGAGACGCGCGGAGGGAGGCCGGCCGGAATCCCGTCGCGGTCGGTTTGCCCGAGCATGATTTCGATCATCGTGCGGCAGTGGCTCGGAGAAACGATCGTGTGGACGTCTTCGCGCGCGCCGCGTTCGATGAGGTAGAGCAAGTGCGCCATGTCGGCGGGAGTCGAGACGTTTTCGTTATGATGTTCGATGGCGGCGTAGTCCATGAACTTACGGGCGAGGCGCGTCCGCGACATGCCGGCCCGCGCGCCCACGGCGTTGATCGTGGAGACGCCGAAGTGGCCAATCAAAAGGTTCGCGGCGGTATTATCGCTGACCTGAATCATCGGCACGATGAGCTGCTTGACGGTGAAGCGCTCGCCGTCGCGGACGCCGCTCAGGAAGTCGGACCCTCCGATCAGCTCACTGCTGTCATAGGTGATTTTCGCGCTCAACACGTGCGGTTTGATCTCCGCCATCGCGTAGGCCGTCGTCATGATCAAGACTTTGATGATCGATGCGGTCGGGAAACGCTCGGTAGCGTGGTAGGCGACCAGCGGCGGCCCGGAAGCCAAGGAGCGAGCATAGACGCCGAGCGTGCCCGGCATCGCGCCGGCGATTGCGTGGACTTTGGCGTGCAGCGACGCAGCCGAAGCCCCAATAGGCACGAGCGTCCACGCCCCGGCGCCCGCGACGAACGCGGCGCGCCTCACGAGCCCGTTCCTTGATAATGACGCAGCCCGACGATCCAGAACGCGTAAGCTGCAGCCAGCCACACGGCTCCGATTGCGGGTGTCAGCAAACCGACGGCCGGGTTCAAATGGAGACCGTTCTCCGCCTTGGCAAGGAAGTACGTGGCCGGGAAGTAGTTCATGAAGGCGAACGGAAGCACGAACGATAGCACGATTCGGACGCCGCGCGTGTAGATGCTGATTGGGTACCGGGTGAAGTCTTGTTCGAGCGACATTACGACCCAGCGCAGCGTATCGACGCGTATGAACCAGAACGAACACGTCGCGACGACCAGCGAGATGCCGAAGTCGATCAAGGCGCCGCCGATAACGATGAGCGGGACGAAGAACACAAAGATCCAGTCGACTCGCACGTTTGCGGCGGCTGTCGCGATAACGAGCGTTACGAGCGCCAGCACCAAACCGTCCGGAACGATCTGCTGGGGTACGGTCAGCACTTGAAAGAGCGTGTCGAGCGGCCGAACCAGAAAACGATCGAAGCGTCCCTCACGCACGTACTCGGGAACGCTCACGACGGTGAAGAAGAAGGTATTGTGCAGCTCGTGACCGGCCATCCAGAGGGCGTAGAGGAAGAACATCTGACGAAAGTCCCAGCCGCTCATCGAGGGGAACTGACGCATCGTTACATAGAGGGCCGCCAGCGCGACGCCGTGATAGACGATCGTAAAGACGAACCACATCACGAAGTTCGCACGATACTCGAGCATCGTGAGAACGTTGATTCGCCAGTATTGCAGGTAGGCTTGTAACGTAGTCACACCCCTACGGCTGGTGGCTTGTTCTTGGCTCCTTTGGCGAGACTACGCCTTCTCCTATGAATCGTCAGCGCATCGCGGGCAAGAGCGTAACCCCGGCGCCCGCAACTACGCGATGAAGAACAAAGATCGCGCGGCGCTCTGAATCGGGAACTTTTTGGGCAGGGGCTTCGTTCCTTAGCTGGACGGCTTAGCTCTGAAGAACAGCCTTCACGCTGAGCCGTTCCCCTCCTCATTCCTAGTCATAGGCCGAAGTGACCCCGTTGCGCTTTGGCCTCCTTTTCTTTTTCGTGGGGCGTCATATCGATCTCGCCGCTTCGTCTGCGATTTGCTGAGAAGAAGGCGCGCCGATCTGCGGGCCTGTAACTCTTCGGACGTGAGGACCTTTGGCGTCCGCTTACTGCTCCCCGTGCGCGTCCCTTTCCGCTTGGACCTCACGAGCGATGCGTTACGCCGCCTGGCAAGCAACGTCGTTGACGTCGTGGCCGCCGATGGCGTGCTTTATCGCGCGTTGCGCGACGAGCGAGGCGCTGCAGTGCTGGCAATCCGCCAGCACGACCGGCATTCGATTGAGGTCCGCGCGACCGGTCGCCAGGCTGACCGCTGGTTACCGGTGGTCGCGCGCATGCTGGGAACCGAGGTCGACCTTCGCGATTGGTACGCGCGCAGTCGCGGCATCGCTTGGCTGCGGCCGGTCGCGATCGCGCTGCGCGGTCTCAAGCCGCCGCGATATCCGATGCTCTGGGAAGCATGCGCGCATGCAATTCTCTTTCAGCAGATCTCGATCTTCGCCGCGGCTGCGATCATGCGTCGCGCCGTCGAGGCGCTGGGCGAGCCGATAATGGCCGGCGGCATTCGGACGTTCGTTTTCCCACCGCCGGAGCGGTGGGTCGAGGCCGACCCAAGCGTTCTACGCTCGGCCGGGCTTTCAGCCAATAAAGTCGCCCACGTGCGTGCCACTGCCGCCGCGTTCGTCGACCGCTCGGTCGACGAAAAAGAGCTCGACACGCTACCGACGCCGGAAGCCGCGCAACGCCTGTGCCGGCTGCAAGGGATCGGTCCGTGGAGCGCCGCGCTGGTGCTCTTGCGCGGCTTGGGCCGCTTGGATACCTTCCCCGAACACGATTCAGGCGTAGCGCGAAGCCTCGCGCTGGTGGCCGGTCGCCACGTCGACGAGCCGGCGTTACTGGAGAAGCTTGGACCGGTACGCGGCATGCTGTACTACCATCTCCTGCTCGCCCGGTTGCGCAACCTCGTGCCCGCCGCCGATGGTCGGAGGGGGCATGACTAGCCTCACGTCTAGCGCGCCGGTCTTTGCCGTCCAGCGAAGCGCCGAACGCGCGCACGCCAATCATGGATGGCTCGATACCTACTACTCGTTCAGTTTTGCCGACTACGTCGATCCCGATAACGTGAACTGGGGCGCGCTGCGCGTCTTCAACGACGATACGATCGCCGGCGGCACCGGCTTCCCAACGCATCCGCATCGCGACATGGAGATCGTGACGTACGTGCTCTCGGGCCAGCTCGCGCACAAGGACAGCATGGGCAATCGCGGCGTCGTCGGGCCGGGCAGCGTGCAGTACATGAGCGCCGGAACCGGCGTCAGCCACAGCGAGTTCAACGGCAGTCCCGTCGAGCCGCTTCATCTGGTGCAGATGTGGGTGCTGCCGGGAGTGATGGGAATGGCGCCGTCCTACGGGCAGATGGAGTTTACACCGGATGAGCGGCGCGGGCGCTGGCTTCCGGTCGTGAGCGGCGAACCGTCGGTGGAAGCCCCGGTGCGCATAACGCAACGCGCCAGCCTGCGGGTAGCGCGCGTCGAGGGGAGCACGATCGTGCACGACTTCGAGCCCAAACGCTACGGCTTTCTCTTCGTCGCCGACGGCACCGTCGAGGCTAACGGCGAGCGGTTGCGAGGCGGTGACGCCGTGCGGCTCTTCGACGTCGCCCGGCTCGCGGTGAGTGGCCATGGGGAGCTCGTGCTCTGGGATTTGCCCGAGGTGACGCTATGAATGAAGCGGCCTGCAGACACATCGACGACGCCGGAAATCCGCGGCCGAAGACGTCGCAGGGTTGCGAAGAGTGTCTGAAGAGCGGCGATTCGTGGGTGCACTTGCGCCTGTGCTTGGCTTGCGGTCACGTCGGCTGCTGCGACTCATCGAAGAATACGCACGCCACCAAACACTTCCACGCCACCCAGCACCCCGTCGTCCGATCCTTCGAGCCCGGCGAGAACTGGCGCTGGTGCTACGTAGACGAGCTGTTTGCAGCTTAGCCGCCTTGTATAACGACTCTTTGTGAGGCGGCTCTCCAGACGACCGACGAGAGCGCGGCGAAGAGCGCCAGCCAGATGAGCTGGATGGCGAAGCTCGCCGCCCACTGATTGGGTGGGGTGATGCCCACGTAAATAAGCAAGGGCGTCGAGTAGATCGCCGCAAATGGCAGCGCGAAGACGATGCGCCCGAAGACGCCGGGGAAGAACATGAGCGGAATGATCTGTCCCGAGAGAAGATCCGAGGCCCAGCGCACGATCAGTTGCCCCGCGAACGTTTCCAGCGTCCAAAATGCGATCGAATTCATAAGGAAGTTGAGGAAGAAATTGACGCCGTAGCCGATCGCGAAGGAGAGCAGAAACGCGGCGAATGCCGCCGGCGACGGGACGTCAATATGGACGAGCAGCAGGGCGCAGAGAAGAGACGGAATGACGAGCAGCGCATGCAAGAGCGTCTGTCCGACGCCATCACTGAAGAAGTAGAGCGGTACGCTGATCGGTTTCATGAGGTCGGTCGCGATCGTACCCTCGCGAATCTTTTCGCGAATCAGGCGCGTGCCGTCAACCTCGAGAATGAGGGACATCAGCATCGCTACGGTAGCGTAGGTGATCATGCTGTGCAGCGGCAGGTTCAGCGGCTCGGCGTTTTGCGCGTAGAGGGCCGTCCAGAGCGAGCGCAGGATATAGACCCGAAGGACGAACGATCCGACTTCGGTCAGGACCTCAACGCGGTACGTGGCCTCGCGAGCAAAGGCCTTGCGCGCAAACTCGAGATACGGGGCGAGGTTCAGAAAGCTACCCGCCTCGTTGCTTGCGGATGGCCTCTTGACGGCGATGTTCCATCTCTTCGAGCTCGACCATCATCACGTCGACGACCTTGTCCACTTGGGTCGCCTGCGTCTGCGGCGGCTCCTCTCCCGCGCGCCGCGGAGACGGTTTGACGTTGCGGTGCTCGTCGAGCGCCGCATCTTGTGCGTGGAGCTTGCGCAGAAACTTGGAGTACGCTTCGGCGGCGCGCGCGCGCACGTCGTCACCGGGCTCGAGGTTGAAAACCTCGCCGTAGAAGTCGAGCTTGGCGTGGATTTCGGGTGCCTTTTCGGGGGACGCGATCGTTGCAGGGTCGCCGAAAGCGATGTGCTGCATCGGCACGCTGGCGCCACGTTGGAGGCGCGATTTTACGTGCACGATCCCGCCGAGGGCGACGCCGCTGCCGTCCTCGAGTGTCGCGCCGTTAAAGATTTTCGCGCCGCTCGCGATAAAGCACCCATTACCTACCGTCGCGCCGACGACGTAAGCCTGTGGGCCGACGATACAGCGTTCGCCGATCGAAAGCGGGAACTGCCGCGCGCTCCCGCCGCTCGCCTTGAGCACCGCGTTCTCCATCACGACCGTTTGCGCACCGATCGTGATCGGTGCGCCTTCGGCGACGAGGACCGCGCCGTGCAGCACGGCGCAGCCGGCGCCGATCGTTACGTCGCCGCCGATCGTCGCGGTCGGGGCGACGTAGGCGCTCGAATGAATCTTCGGTTTGCGCGTATTGCTGGAGAGGATCACGACAGAGGTTCCTCCGATGGCGCCGCCGGCCGGGCGTAGCCCTCGACGTAGATGCGCCGGATGATCGATTCGAGGTCCGGCTCCTCCAAGCTGACGTCTTCGACGCGGTAACGTTCGCTCGCTTGTCGTACCAGAAGGTCGGCGCGTTGAAGGTTTCGGTCGAATCGAAAGCGAGCGCTCGAGTCTTCCATTCCGAGCAGTTGGGCTCCGTCGAGATGCGGCCGCGAAACGGGAGCGCTGAAGCGCACCACCAGCGTGCGGAAGCGGCCGTACTCGCTCTTAATGCGGTCGACGTCGCCGTCGTAGATGATCGTTCCGTGATCAATCAGCACGATACGCCGGCACAGGCGCTCGACGTCGGCCAGGTCATTGGTCGTCAGGATGATGGTCGTGCCGCGTTCCGAATTGATCCGTGCGATGAACTCGCGAACCGCTTCCTTTGCTACCACATCGAGCCCGATCGTCGGCTCGTCGAGATAGACGATCTTCGGATCGTGAAGGAGTGCGGCGGCGAAGTCGCCGCGCATTCGCTGACCGAGCGACAGCTGCCGTACCGGCGTGCGCATGAATTCGCCCATCTCCAAAAGCTCTACGAACTCGTCGAGATTGCGGCGATACACCTCGTTGGGAACGCCGTAAATCGCGCGCAGCAGCTCGAACGACTCGATTAGCGGCAGATCCCAATAGAGTTGGCTGCGTTGGCCAAAGACGACCCCGATGTTGCGGGCGTTCTCCTTACGGCGCTCCCAGGGAACGAGCCCCGCGACACGCACCCGTCCGGACGACGGAACCAAGATGCCGGTGAGCATTTTGATGGTGGTCGACTTCCCGGCCCCGTTAGGCCCGATGTAGCCGACCAACTCGCCGGGTTCGAGCGCCATCGTAATGCCGGCAACCGCGACGCGCTCTTCATAATCGCGCGAGAAAAGCGTTCGTAACGCGCCCAGCCCGCCCGGGGCACGCTTGACGCTGCGAAAGACTTTCCGAAGATCGTGCGTTTCGACGATAGGAGCCATGTGCGCTTGCAGGACCCTACTATTCGATTCTGCGTACTTAACTCCGTGGTAGTAACCATCTCCAACGAATACGGCTCGGGCGCCCTCGCCGTGGGCCGGCGGCTTGCGGAGATCCTTGGTTACGAATTCGTGGACCGGCAACTGCCGGTCGTCGTCGCGAAACGCTTGCACGTCGCACCCGAAGTCGTCGATGCGAACGAAGATGCCGAACCAACCCTGGGCGAGCGCCTTTTGAGCGGCCTCGAGCTCGCGACGCCCGAGCTGGCGGAGTCGTCGACCGTAGCGCCGCTCGACGAAGAGCTCGTCGGCGCAGTGCGCGATGCGGTTCGCGAGTATGCGGCGCGCGGCAATGCCGTCATCCTCGGACGAGGTGCCGGCGTCATCCTCGGCGCGCGCGCCGACGTCCTGCGTGTCTTTTTGCACGCGCCGCGCGAATGGCGAGTCACTCGCCTCATGCAGACGACACGAGCCGAGCGCAAGAACGTCGAAAGCGAGGTCGATCGCATTGACCGCGCTCGCGCCGCCTACATTCGCGGTTGGTACGGCGTGACGTTCGGAGATGCGCGTATCTACGATCTTTGCGTCGATGCGTCACGTTTCGAGGTCGGAGCGATCGCGGCGCTCATCGTCGACAGCCTGAGAGCGCGCGACGCGTGACCGAATCCGTCGAGCCGCCGGAGGAGCGCCTCGCCGAGCGCGTCTCGATCTTCACGGCGCTGCGTTATCGAGACTTTCGCCTGCTCTGGCTCGGCCTGATGATCTCCAACCTGGGGACCTGGATGCAGTTCACCGCGATGGGCTACTTCGTCGCGCGGATGGCTGCGACGCAGCATGCCGCGGCCCTCGATCTCGGAATCCTGGGTGGGGCGCGTGCCATACCGGTGCTGCTGCTCTCGCCCCTGGCCGGCGTCGCCGCCGATGAGTTGCCACGCCGTCGCGTGCTCTTCGTCACCAACACGACCATGGCGTTGGCGGCCTTTCTACTCGCCGTCCTCGCCGCGAGCCACCGTCTCGACATGGTCGGCTTGGTGTTGATATCGGCGCTCAACTCGGCCGCCAACGCATTCGACTCTCCGACCAGACAGAGCTGGGTGCCGCTGCTGGTCGACCGGCCGTATGTCGGGAACGCTGTGGGCCTGAACTCGGTCGCCTTCAACGCTCCCGCCGTGATCGGGCCGGCATTGGCAGGTTTGCTGATCGTCTGGATCGGCGTATCGGGAGCCTTTTACTTTAACGCTGCCGCGACGCTGGCGGTGGTGGCCGCAGTGATGCTGATGCGGCCGTCACCGCCGAGCGCGAAACGGCGCGAGCCTACGCTGCGCGCGATGCATCAGGGGATCGTCTTTCTCTATCGCGAGCCGACGCTGCGCTGGATCGTGCTGACGCTCTTCATCACGGCGATTTTCGCGCGCCCCTATAGCCAGCTCATACCCGCGTTCACGGTGCACGTCTTGCACGCCGGTGCGCGCGGCCTAGGGTGGGCAGTCTCGGCAGTCGGTGTCGGCGGTTTCGGCGGCGCGCTCGTCACCGCGTACTACGCGCAGCGCGAGCGGCGCTCGCGCCTGTGGCTGCAAGCGGGGCTCTTGATGTCGGTGGGCGTTTTGGTGCTCGGATTCGCACCGACGCTTGCGCTGGCGTTGCCGGTGCTCTTTGGAATCGGCGTCGGTACGCTGGCGATGTTGGGCGCGACCAATACCTTGATTCAAATGCTTTCGCCGGACGAGGTGCGCGGGCGCGCGCTTTCGGTCTATACCATGATCGTGATCGGCGTGGTTCCGCTCGGCTCGCTCGTCGACGGCGCGATTGCCGCCGCGATTGGGCTACGCGCCACGTTCATGCTGGCGGGCGCGCTCTGCGCCGGCGTCTTCTTGGCCATCTGGTGGCTCCGCCCAATCGTGCGGACCGTCTAAGCAACAACGGCCTGGCGAATGAATCGGATAAAAAAGCGAGCCGCGTTCTGGCGCGACTCGCAATAAAGAAACTCCGCCCGTTACCGAGCGAAGTCGAGGAAAGCCGGGTTAGGCTGCGGCCTTCTTCCGGCGGCTGGTCTTTTTACGCGCGGTCTTGCGGACCTTGCGACCGACCTTACGCGCGGTCTTCCGCGCGGTCTTGCGAGCTTTGCGCGCGGTCTTGCGAGCTTTGCGCGCACCCTTACGCACGGCCTTGCGGACCTTGCGTGCGACCTTACGCGCGACCTTGCGAGCCTTACGCGCGGTCTTGCGCTTCGGCGCCGCTGCCGCCGCTTTCTTTCGTGAACGTTTGACTGCCATTGTTCGTGGAGTCGTCCTTTCTCTGGCCGGATCGACCAGGGTAGTTGCCTTCCTTATACAGTATTACGCGAATCTATGCAAGTTTTTGCCGATGACGGCGCGTGCGTCGATGTGCGCATCGATGGTGCGAACGGCGATCCGATCGTCTTACTCGCCGGATTTCCGCTGGCGCGCGACATCTGGAATGCCTGCGGCGAATCGCTGGCGCGCCGCTACCGTGTCGTGCGCCCCGATCTGCGCGGCGTCGGCGCGTCGAGCGTTCCGGATGGCCCGTATCTAATGGATGTGCTCGCCGCAGACGTCGCGGCGGTGCTCGACACGCTCGGCATCGAGCGCGCAACGATCGTCGGTCATTCGGTAGGTGGATACGTCGCGCTAGCCTTTGCGCGCATGTACACCGAGCGCATCGCGCGCTTCGCCTTGGTCTGCAGCCGGCTCGCGGCCGACACGCCGGAGCAGGCCGCAGCGCGCCGGGAACTGGCCGATCGCGTCGAGCGCGAGCAGACAGTGGAGCCGGTCATCGAGGCCTACCTTCCGCGCTTATTTGCGCCGTTGACGCTGCGCGAGCGTCCGGAGTTGTTCGAATCGGCTCGCCGAATCGCTCGTCAGAACGATCCGTGCGGTGCGGCGGCGCTGCTGCGCGGCATGGCGCTGCGCAATCCATCGGACGACATCGCCGGCGATCTGAAGATGCCGATGGCGATGATCGCCGGAGCCGGTGATGCCGTCATCCCGGTGGCGGAGGCCCGTTCGATCGCGACCGCGTTTCCGCGCGGCCGTCTGCGCCTATGCGAGGCCAGCGGACACCTGCCGATGCTTGAGGAGCCCGGGGCGGTGACCGAGGCGCTTGGTCAGCTTCTCAGCGAATAACCGGCAGCCGCGAGCGGCGGACCCAATTGTAAAGGAAGAAGCCGCCGACGACGATCGCGGCGACGACCGCCGCCACTACCGCGATCTTCAGCAGAAAAGCGACGAGCACCAAGGCCACGATTGCGATCGCGATTGCCAGCGTGAGCTTCAGGAAGAGCGCGAGAAATGGGTGCATGCCTCTAGTACTGCCGCCGGACGCCCAGGTTTCGTGGACCGGGCTTAGAGGCGTTCCAGGTAGTCGAGGGCGCGGTAACCCGCGGCGATCGATGCCCCCGCATCGATCGTGCCGTCGCTGAGCAGCGCGCGGAAGACCGGCAGCGGGACCAGCTCGGTCTGCAGGTATTCGCCGGGCTCGAGATTCGGCTCGCGCGTCTTGCGGGCGCCGAAGGCGACGAAGACAAAGGCTTGTGCAGTCGAGCGTACGGGCTCGGGGAAGTAGCGAGCGACGAGCTCACAACGCGAGACCTCGTAGCCGGTTTCTTCGGCCAGTTCCCGCAGCGCGCAATCGCGCGGCGCTTCGCCTTCCACCAGCATGCCGGCGGGAAGTTCGAGATGGATCGCGTCGGCGCCATAGCGATATTGACGCACGAGAACGACCTGTTCGTCATCGGTGAGGGCCGCAATCGTCACGAAACCGGCCCATTCGCGAACGTAGTAGTCCGGGATGACCGTGCCGTCAGCGAGCACGAGTTCGTCCACGCGCAGACGCAGGTGTGGCGAGTCGACCACGTACCGCGACGCACGACGGCGCCAAGCCGGCTTTTCCATCTCGTCGGTATCTATCGACGAAGCGTTTGTGCCTCCTGTCGCGAAGCAAACGCTCGATGGGAGAACGTTTCCTAGTGGTGGGCGGGGGGACGATGGGCGCGGGAATCGCATTCGTGGCGGCGCGCGCCGAGTACGATGTTACGATCGTCGAGCCCGAGCGAGCCGCGCGCGACCGCGGCCTCGAATACATCCAACGCGAATCACAGCGCTGCGGCGACGCCTCGACTCTCGAACGAATTCGATGGACGGATAAGATCCCTTCCGACGCGCACGTTTCGATCGCCATCGAAGCCGTCCCCGAGCGCTTTGAGGTCAAACGCGCGGTCTTCGTGGCATTAGCCGATGCGCTCGCGCCGGACGCGCTGCTCGCTACCAACACGTCCTCGCTCCCCGTCGCCGATCTCGCCGACGCGGTGCAGCATCCCGAGCGCGTAATCGGCCTGCATTTTTTCAATCCGGCCCCGAGAATGGAGCTGGTCGAGGTCGTGCGCGCGGCGCAAACGAGCGACGGCGCCGTCGACCGAGCCTGCGATCTCGTCGAGCGAATCGGCAAGAGCGCGGTTCTAGCCGCCGACTCACCGGGTTTCATCGTCAACCGCGTCGCGCGGCCCTACTATCTCCAAGCGATGCGCGGCCTGGAGCGAGGCCTGGCGTCGATCGAGGAGCTCGACGCGCTGGCGCGATCGGCCGGATTTCGCATGGGACCCTTCGAGCTGATGGATCTGATTGGCCTCGACGTCAATTTGGCGACCAGCGAGTCGATCTATGCGCGCACCGGCGCCGCCCGGTTGGCGCCGCTCGAATTGCAGAGGAGCATGGTCGCACAAGGGCTCCTCGGGCGAAAGAGCGATGCCGGATTCTACGATTATCGCGGCGGCGTTCCGGAACGCTACGAGATCTCCATCGAATCGCCGCCGGTCGAGCGCAACGCCGAGGAGATGGTCGCCATTGTGGGCTTCGGCGGCCTCGCGGACGAGCTGGCCGAGCTATTGGAGCAGCGCTACAAGCGCGTGCAACGCATCGCGAGCGACGAGCTCCTCGACGAGCTTTCGCTCGACGCGACGCTCGTCATAGACGTCGGCAATGGTTCGAGCGATCGCACTGAGGCAATCGCAGAGCTCGATACCCTGCTCGGCGGCGAAAGTATCTTCTTCGCCGACGCATACGCAACCGATCTCGCCGCTTGTGCGCGACGCATGCGTCATCCGGAGCGTTTGGTCGGCTTCGGCATTCTCGGTTCGCTGGAAACGCAACGCGTGGTCGAGATCGTGAACTCAGAGGCCGTTTCGGACGATGCTCTGGAGCTCGCGCAGGAGCTTTTCGCGGCCCTCGGTAAGGGCGTCGTTCTCTTGGAGGACGCGCCGGGTCTCTTCCTCGGCCGCGTCATCGGTTCGATCGTAAACGAAGCGGCAATCGCCATTCACGAAAACGTCGCTTCCTCCGACGACGTCGACAGCGCGATGCGACTGGGAGCCAACTATCCGATCGGGCCGATCGCTTGGGGACGCGAGATTGGCGGCGCGCGACTGACGCGCATCTTGAAACGGCTCGCTGCCGCCGAGGGCGACGCCTTTGCGCCGCACCGATCGCTATGGGTCCTCGACGTCGAGGAAGCCCCCGAGCAAGAGGCTTCAATCTAGTGCCGGGACACTAAGATGCGGGAGGTTTGGGTCATCGACGCGCTGCGAACGCCGATTGGCCGGCAGCGCGGCGCGCTGGCCGGCGTGCGGCCGGATGATCTCGCCGCGATCGCGTTGCGCGCGCTCGTCGAACGGACCGGCGTCGCGCCTTCGGCGATCGACGACGTTTATCTCGGCGCCGCCAACCAGAGCGGTGAGGACAATCGCAACGTCGCCCGCATGGCGGTGCTGCTCGCGGGCTTACCGATCGAAATGCCGGGCGTCACGATCAACCGGCTCTGCGGTTCGAGCCTCCAAGCAATCAACTCGGCGGCGCAGGCGATCGCCTTTGGAGAGGGAGACGTCATGATCGCGGGCGGTGTCGAGTCGATGACCCGCGCGCCCTACGTGCTACCCAAGAGCGACGCTCCCTTCGACCGGCGACAGCATCTCTTCGACACCGTGCTGGGCTGGCGGATGGTCAATCCGAAGATGCCGGCCGAATGGACAATTCCGCTCGGCGAGACGGCTGAGAACGTCGCGCAGCGGTACGGCATCGCGCGCCTCGAACAAGACCGCTTTGCGCTCTCTTCGCAGACGAAGTGCGCGGCGGCGGTCGCGCGCAACGCGTTCGGGGACGAGCTCGTCCCGGTCACGATCGACGGCGCGCACGAGCGGCATCTATCAAAGGATGAACATCCTCGCCCCGAAACGACGATCGAAGATCTCGCCAAACTCGAGCCGGTCTTTCGTACGGGCGGAACGGTGACGGCCGGCAACTCGTCGGGTATCAACGACGGGGCCGCAGCGCTGCTGCTCTGCGAGGCCGGCGCAGCACGTCGTCTTGGCCTGCGCCCGATGGCGCGCATCCTCGCGTGCGCGTCAGCCGGCGTCGCTCCCGACGTCATGGGCTTGGGTCCGATTCCGGCCGTGCGCAAGACGCTCGCGCGCGCCGGCGTGGATGTTGCGCAACTCGACCTGATCGAGATCAACGAGGCATTCGCCGCGCAGTCGATTGCCTGCATGCGCGAATTGCAGATGGATCCGGTGAAGACCAATGTCAACGGCGGAGCGATCGCGCTCGGCCATCCGCTTGGGGCCAGCGGCGCGCGCATCGCGACGACGCTGCTGCACGAATTGCGCCGCCGTGGCGGACGTTTCGGACTCGCGACGATGTGCATCGGCGTCGGCCAGGGAATCGCCACACTCTTCGAGCGCGTCCCAGCGCCTTGAGAGATTTTGGGTATAGTCTAAGGCCATGGTAGAGACGCTCAGGATCGGCTGCAGTTACAGCACGACGTACGGAACGCTTTGGAAGGACGGGACATATCTGCCGCGCGGCACCGAGGTAACGGTTGTAGGTCTGCACCTCGAGCAGGGATTTTGCGTACGCTTTCCGGCTAGCGTCGATGGTGAGCCGCTTGAAACCTGGGAAGACTGGAGCGAAATCGAGTTCCTCGCCGAGGAAGGCTCGGTGGAACCTCCCAGCCGTCCGCTCTCTCGAGCTGCGCTGGCGGAAGCGCGCGACGTGCTTTCAGATGCCGAAGATGGTTGCCACCTCCACCTCCATGAAGACTGATGGAGTGGAGGCGCGCCCGCAGCTCTAGGTGCCTAACATGATCGTGCCGGTCTGCCAGATCGCCCAGCCGGCGCAGAACGACGACCGCTGTCCGGGCCCGAGGATCGCGACCCAGCAGTAGACGCCGTCCGGCTTGAGGTGGTTAAACTTCACCATGCCTTTCTTGCCCGTATCCTTCGTCTCAAAAGGAGTCCCGGGACGTGGGCTCGATGTGTTTCTGGGCGTCGACGCTTCGACCGGAATATTAGGGGCGGGCGTGCCGAGAATTGTGACCTCGATCGTGGCCGTTTTAATTGAGGGGTTAGGCGAGGGTGAAATCGAGGGCGAGGGCGACGCCGAAGGCACGGAACTGCTGTGGCAGGCGGCAATCGCCAAAGAGGCGAGAGCCAGAACGATCATCAGGCGTTTGGGCATGGTCGCCTGGAGTTCGACGCCTTGCGCTTATGCTCCGTTAACAGCGCCGCAGCGACCAAAGTAGCGACCTGTCGTCCTGCGAGGCGCCCGCAGCGCACTCGCCACAGGCGGCGCAACTTCTTCGGCGAAGTGCGGAGCATGGGTCGCATAGCGACGTTCAATGACTGGATCGACATGCTCAAGGAATGGCAGCATGACATCGGTCTGGACCGCGACTTGATCGAGCGATTCGTTCCCGGCTACGAGTTCGAGGCCAAGTACGGGGCGCTCTCCACGCCGGAGATCTATTTCGGCGACTTCAAAGGCGACCGGCGCTGGGAACGTGTCCGCGACATCCCCGACCAGCGCATGCGCGACGCCGTGCTCAACATGGTTGTCTATCAAGGCGACACCGAGTTCGCCTCGAACGAACAGCAGCGCTTTCTCGTCAACAATGCGCCGAGCGAGTACGACCTTGCTTCGATCGTGCGCATCATGGTTGAGGAGACACGACACGGCTACCAGATGTGTCATCTGCTCGTCGATCAGTTTGGCAGCGAAGGCAAGATCGAAGCCCAGAAACTGCTCGAGCGACGCGCTTTCGGGAAGAAGAACCGTCTGCTCAACGCGTTCAACGAAGACGTCACGCATTGGCTCGACTTCTTCGCCTACACGAACTTCATGGATCGCGACGGAAAGTTCCAGCTCACGATGCTCTCGCATTCGAGCTTTGCGCCCTTGGCGGCATCGATGGGGCCGATGTTGCGCGAGGAAGCCTTCCATATGGGCACCGGCATCACCGGATTGCGCCGCATCGCTAAGGCCAGCGTGATTCCCGTCCAGCTGCAGCAAAAGTATTACAACAAGTGGTTCTCCGGGTCGCTCGACCTGTTCGGCACCGACCATTCGAGCTCGGCGCAGTGGGCCTATACGTGGGGCATCAAGGGACGCGTTGATGAGGATAAGAGCTCCGAAGCGGCCGACAAAGAGCATCTCAACGAACGCGCGCGCCGGCAGTTCTACGAGGAAGCACTCGCGACCGTCGCGCGGGTGAACGAGGTCAATCCGAGCGAGACCAAGTTCTACCTCCCCGACGTGCGCTTCAACCGCGCGATCGGCGAGCACGCCGGCCAACGCCATACGGTCGATGGCCGCGAGCTCACCGAGGAAGAGTGGGAGAATTACGCGCCTACCGTGCTGCCCACCGAGGCCGACGAGACGACGCTAAAGGACTATTTCAAAAACCCCGACTGGATCGCACCAAAGGGAAATCTGTCGAACTAGGAGAGCGAATGAGCACGACCGTAAACGGCGCGGCGCAGCAAACGCCTTTTGGGCGCGAGCAGCGGCCATTTGACGGCAAGCGCGTCATCAACTACACGAAGGACGGCCACGTTGCGTTCATTGAGATGGACGATCCGCCGGCGAACACGTACACGCACGAGATGATGCGCCAGCTCGACGAGGCGATCTTGGACGCACGCTTCGATGACGACGTCGAAGTGATCGTGCTGATCGGCAAGGGCGAGAAGTTCTTCTCGGCCGGCGCCAACATCGGCATGTTGAATCAGGTGACTCCCGAGTTCAAGTACATGTTCTGCCTGCACTCGAACGAGACGCTCCAACGCCTCGAGCAGACGCCGAAGTTGGTGATTGCAGCGCTGAACGGGCACTGCGTCGGCGGCGGCTTGGAAATTGCCATGGCGGCCGACCTGCGGATCGCGCGCAAGGATGCCGGTAAGATCGGCCTTCCCGAGGTAGCATTGGGCGTGCTGCCCGGAACCGGCGGGACGCAGCGTCTCGCGCGTCTGGTGGGCAAGTCGCGTGCAATCGAGTTGATGACTGCCGGCAAGACGGTCAGCTACGAACAGGCTCTCGATTGGGGCATGATCAACGACCTGTTTGAGGGCAGCGCCGCAGAGTTTCGCGAGCAGATCACCGATTACGCCAAGCAGTTCTGCTCGCCGAACAAAGCGCCGATGGCAGTCGGTCACATCAAGCGCGCGGTGCAGACCGGCGCGGAGCTACCACTTCAGGACGCGCTCGCGCTCGAACGCGAGCTGCAATCGCTGCTCTTCAAGAGCGACGACGCCAAAGAGGGCCTGGCCGCCTACAACGAAAAACGCGTAGCTCGCTTCAAGAACAAATAGGTCACCGGAACATGGTGACGGCCTTCATCCTGATGAACGTCGAACGCACGAGGTTGCGCTCCCTCGCAGATGATCTGCTGGCGATCGAAGGCGTCGCCGAAGTCTACTCCGTCGCCGGTTCTTACGACTTGATTGCGGTCGCGCGCGTCAAACGCCACGAGCAGCTCAACGATCTCGTCACGGAGCACGTTGCCGCGCTCGATGGCATCTTGAACACGGAGACGCTCATCGCCTTCCGTTCGTTCGCGAAGAAGGATCTCGGCCTGCTCTGGGACGTCGGCACCGAGTAGGGAGCTTAGCGGCCCTTTACGGAAGCTCGACGCGGTAGAGGTCGGTCGCGTCGATGCTCATGCGCTGCGGCTGATTTCCGTCGTAGTCTTCGAAGCGCACGATCGAACTGCCGAGCGAGAACTCGCCGTTGCCGATGGGTTTGAGCGTCTCGACGCCGTCGAACGTGAGCCGGTCCTTGACCAGCAGCACCCGCGTGATGGCCGGCTGCCCGAAGAAGGTGTTCTCGTAGCGTCCGACCAGAGCATCCCAGTCGGGAGGGTGTGAAAAGGTCAAGGGCCCGCGATAGCGTTCGTTCGGGTACCATTGCGATCCGTAGTTCATCTCGACGACGTTTCCGCTGCGGTCGCGCCCGAACGCCAGCAAGAAAATCGCGTATCGCGGGTCGTCAACCCAGAAGAGATCCGTTCCGCGCGGATAGAGCGCGATCGGTTTGCCTCCGTCGAGCAGGTAGAGGCGATCCCGCTCGGCCACGACCCGCAGCGACTGGGCATTTGCGGCAGTATAGGTGCCGACGTAGTCTGCCGCGCTGTCCACGCGCGCCGGATCCGCTGGCGGCGGCGGCTTCGGCAACGGTTGTCCAAGACTTTGGGCGCGCAGGACGCGCATCGCGTAGAGGACGATCGCGCATGGATGAAGCGGCGCTTCGACAAGATTCGCAAAGGCAATCACGCCGAAACCACGCGTGAGGTTCATCTGCATGCAGGCAGTATAGCCCGAAATGCCGCCGGTGTGGCCGATCAGATGATCGCCGCCGTCATCGAAGATCGAAAGGCCGTATCCGTATTGCCGGTAGAATTCGGGGGCTTCGGCGAGCACTACCTCCGGCGAGCCGGCCGGCTTCCCGTTCGTGAGGGTATCGGCGCGCGTCATCGCGGCAAAGGTCGCGGGTGCGATCAGCTGCGTGCCGTTTTGGGTCCGTCCACCATTGAGGTAGAAACGCATGTAACGCGCCATGTCTTCCGGCGTCGAGAGCACCGAGCCGGCGGGATCGACGAAGTCCATGGCCGGCGAGGGCACGAGTGCCGGGTGCAGCGAAGCGGGACGATCGTCGTCGCGAAACTGATATCCCAGCGCCGCGCTTGCGAGGGCATACGGCGTGAAGACCGGAGAGCTGTTGATCATGCCGATCGGGTCGAAGACGCGAGCTTGGAGTGCGTCGGCCCAGGGACGGCCGTCGAGCTGTGAGAGAATCGCGCCCAGGGTCGCGTATCCGTCGTTGGAGTACGACCACGAAGTTCCCGGTGCGAACAGGGTCTTGGCCTCACGCAGCGCCACGACGTCGTAACGATATCCGATTTCGGCGGCATAATCGTCAGGCAGACCGGCGGTATGCGAGAGAAGCTCGTGCACCAAGATCGGCACACCTTGTGCGTCGATCGCGAACCACGGAAGATAACGCTGCACCGGCGCGTTCAGGTCGAGCTTGCCCGCGTCGTTCAGTTGCAGCAGCGCCAGCGCGGTCATCGATTTGCTGATCGAACCGATGGCAAAACGCGTACGCGGCGTCACGGGCGTCCGCGCATCACGGTCGGCGTAACCCAGCGTGATGATGCGCAGCGTCCGGTTTTGGTTGGTGATCGCTACCGAGAGGCCGGGCGTGCCCTGGTTGCGCATGGCCGCCGGTGCGTAGGCGGCGATTGCCGCCAATGCTGCGGACATCGTGGGACCCGACGATGCAGCCGCGGGAGGCCCGGGCGCTACGAGACAGAACGCGAGCCAGGCCGCGCCCAGGCGCGCCGCAGCGGAGTATCTGCGCATCATGGCCGATACTCGCCGCCCGGGAAGCTCGCTTCCTTCCCCGAGCCTGAAACGCTTGATAAAGAGGAGGGGTTAACGCCGATACCATGGCTCGCATTTACGAAAATCTTGCCGACACGTTCGGCAACACGCCGCTGGTGAAAATCCCGCGGCTCAACAAGGACGTTCCCGCGACCGTCCTGGTGAAACTGGAGTCCTTCAATCCAGCCGGCTCGGTGAAGGATCGGATCGGCGTCTCGATGATCGAAGCCGGTGAGCGCGACGGCCGTCTGCTGCCGGGCATGACAATCCTCGAGCCAACCAGCGGCAACACCGGCATCGCGCTGGCATTTGTCGCCGCGGCGAAGGGCTATCCGCTGATTCTGGTGATGCCGGATACGATGACGATCGAGCGGCGCAACTTGCTGAAGGCCTATGGCGCGCAAGTCGTGCTAACGCCAGGCGCCGAGGGAATGCCGGGCGCGGTGCGGCGCGCCAACGAAATTTTCGCCTCCGCTCCCAGCAAATATTTCCTGCCGCAACAGTTCGAGAATCCGGCGAATCCCGAAATCCATCGTCGCACGACCGCCGAGGAGATCTGGCGCGACACCGACGGTGCGGTCGACATCGTCGTTTCGGCGATCGGAACCGGCGGAACGATCACCGGCGTCGGCGAGGTGCTGAAGTCGCGCAAGCCGAGCGTAACGATGATCGCAGTCGAGCCCGATGCCTCGCCGGTGCTTTCCGGCGGCAAACCAGGACCCCACAAAATCCAGGGAACGGGCGCGGGTTTCGTGCCAAAGGTCCTCAACACCGGAATTTACGAGGAAGTGATTCGAGTCACGGATGCCGACGCGATCGCAATGACGCGACGTCTGGCGCGCGAGGAGGGCATGTTAGTCGGCATTTCGAGCGGCGCGAACGTCTGGGCGGCGCTCCAAGTCGCGGCGCGACCCGAATCGAAAGGGAAGACGATCGTGACGATCGGTTGCGATACGGGCGAGCGCTATTTGAGCAATCCCGTCTTCGCCGACCAAGAAGCGACGATCGTCGAACCCGCTCTGGTTTGACGCACGTTCCGGGCGGAGCGAACCAAGAGCTCCTCGTCGAAGTTACCCGCGGCGATCTCGTCGAGTCAGTCCATCGGGTCGCCGCCTGCGCCGTCGACTCACGCGGTAACGTGCTTTTTCGGGCCGGAGACGTAGAGGTGCCGGTCTACTTGCGTTCGACCGCAAAGCCGTTTATTGCCGCGGCCGCCGTCCAAGCCGGCGTGCGTGAAAAGTTCGGGTTGGAACCGCGCGAGATTGCGGTCATGGCGGCTTCGCACTCCGGTCAGCCGTTCCAAATCGACGCCGTGCTTTCGATATTGCAGAAGATCGGTCTCGACGCCGATGCGCTGCAGTGCGGTGCCCATCTCCCCTACGACGAAGCCTCCGCGAATGCGCTCCTGCTCGCCGGCTCCAAGCCGACGGCCATCCACAACAACTGCTCGGGTAAGCATGCCGGAATCCTGGCGCTCTGCAAGGCGATCGACGCCGATCCTGCGACGTATTTGGAAGCGAGCAATCCAGCGCAACAGCGCATCCTGGCGTTTTGCGCACGCCTCTCCGACGACGATCCCGCGAAATGGCCGATCGGCGTCGACGGCTGTGGAATTCCGGCCTACGCAACGAGTTTGCGACGGGCCGCGCACTCCTTCGCGCGACTCGCAACGCTTCGGGGAGTTGAGGACCCTGACGCCGGCGCGCTGCAGGTCGTGCGCGACGCGATGATCGCTGATCCGGAATACGTGGCCGGCGCGGGCCAACTGGACACGGAGTTGATGAAGGCCGGTAGCGCAAGCATCCTCTCCAAAGCCGGTGCCGAGGGCCTGCATGGCGTTGCTGCACTTGCCCCGGGCATCGGCTACGTATCCAAAGTGCTCGACGGCAATGCGCGAGCCCGCGCTCCCTCGACGCTTGCGATCCTGCTGGCGCTAGGGGTCGTCGGCGATCGAGAGGCCGGGGAACTCGCTCGCTTTGTGCGCCCGAAGGTGTATAATCGGGCCGGACGCGCGGTCGGCGAAATCCGCGTCGCCCCTCACGTCGCCGTCGAAAAAGCGTGGAGAGTTGGGAGTCTGTAGGTTTGTCTGACTACTTGAGCCTGCTCGGGGAGCGGGTACTCATCTTCGACGGCGCCATGGGCACGCAGCTCATGGCGCTCGAGCTATCCGCCGAGGATTTCGGCGGTGCGCGCCACCACGGGTGCAACGAAGCGCTCGTGCTCACGCGTCCGGACGTCATTCGAACGATCCACTCGACCTATCTCGCGGCCGGGGCCGACGTCGTCGAAACCGACTCGTTTACGGGCTCCCGGTTGAAGCTGGACGAATACGGCCTGGGCGAGCATACGGTCGAGATCAACGTTCGCGCGGCGCAGCTCGCCCGCGATGCCTGCGATGCCGTCTCCACGCCGCAGCGGCCCCGCTTCGCGGCAGGCTCGATGGGCCCGACCGGCATGCTCGTCTCGTCCTCGGATCCAACGCTCTCGAAGATCACGTTTGAAGAGCTTTGCGTCATTTACGGCGAGCAGGCGCGCGCGCTCGTGGAGGGCGGCGTCGATTTCTTGCTGCTGGAGACGATGCAAGACCTGCTCGAGCTGCAGGCCGCGATCGCGGGAATAACGCGTGAATTCGAGCGAGGCCTACGGCGCGTGCCGGTGCAAGCGCAGCCCACGCTGATTACCGAAGGGCGAATGCTGCTCGGGACGGACATTCGCGCGATCTGCGCAACGCTCGATGCGCTTCCCGTCGACGTCATCGGCCTCAATTGTTCGACCGGCCCCGCTCAGATGCGCGACTCGATCCGCTACCTTTGTGAGAACTCACGCTGCTTCGTCAGCGTCATTCCCAATGCGGGGCTACCGCTGATGGGACCCAAAGGCGAGACGATCTACCCCGAAACCCCCGAAGAGCTCGCCCGCGAGCTGAGCGGTTTCGTGCGCGACTTCCGGGTAAACGTGGTCGGCGGCTGTTGCGGCACGACGCCCGAACACATCGCCGCGCTGCGCACGGCCGTCACGACGCCGGCGCTCTCACCACGGGTGCCCGTTCGTACCGTGGCGCAAAGCGTTGCATCCGCGATGACGGCCGTGTCGCTCGAACAAGAACCGCGACCGTTGATCGTCGGTGAGCGCATCAACGCTCAAGGCTCGCGAAAGATCAAACGGCTGCTGCTCGACGACAACTATGACGAGATCGTCTTGGTGGCGCGCGAGCAGGTCGAGGGCGGCGCGCACGCACTCGACGTGTGCTGTGCGCTCACCGAACGACCCGACGAGGACGCGCAGATGCGCGAGCTCGTTCGCCGGCTCGCCCAGTCGATCGAGGCGCCGCTGATGATCGATTCGACCGAGCCTAAAGTGCTCCAAACCGCGCTGGAAAACTACCCCGGCCGCGCGATCGTCAACTCCGTCCATTTGGAATCGGGACGGACGAAAATCGATGCCGTGCTCCCGCTGGTGCGCGAGCACGGCGCGGCCCTCGTCGCACTGACGATCGACGAAAGCGGCATGGCGAAGACGGCGGCGCGCAAGCTGGAAGTCGCACGGCGCATCCACGATATCGTCGTCGGAGAGTACGGCTTGCCGCCTGGAGCGCTGCTCTTCGATGCGCTTACTTTCACGTTGGCGACCGGAGAGGCCGAGTTCCTGACGTCGGCAATCGAAACGATCGAAGGCATACGCCTCATCAAGCGCGAGCTGCCCGGGGTGCTCACCTCGCTGGGCGTCTCAAACGTCTCCTTCGGCCTCAAAGCCCCCGCGCGCGCGGCGATCAACTCGGTCTTTCTGCACCATTGCGTCGAGGCCGGTCTCGATTGCGCCCTCGTCCATCCCAAAGACATCACGCCGTATTTTGAGGTCGACGCAACGGTACGCGAGCTCTGCGACGATCTCGTCTTCAATCGGCGACCCGATGCGCTGACGCGATTGATCGAGCACTTTGAAGCGTCACCCTTCGACTCTGCTCAGGGTGAGACGCGCTCGGCGCAAGAAGAACAAGACGAAACTTCGATCGAAGAGCGTATCCATCAGTCGGTCCTTCGCCGGCGCAAGGACGGCATCGAAGCGAAGATCGACGAGGCACTGCTAGGGCGCACCCCGGTGCAAGTGCTCAACGAGATACTCTTGCCGGCCATGAAAGACGTCGGCGATCGGTTCGGCCGCGGCGAACTCATTCTGCCCTTCGTGCTTCAATCGGCCGAAGTGATGAAAAAAGCGGTCGCCCATCTCGAGCAGTTCCTCGAGCGTAAGGAGGGCGTGACCAAGGGAACGGTCGTGCTGGCGACCGTCTTCGGCGATGTGCACGACATCGGGAAGAACCTCGTGCACACGATTCTGGCCAACAACGGCTATACGGTGCACGATCTGGGCAAGCAAGTCCCAATGAACACCATCTTGGAGAAGGCGGTCGACGTCAAGGCGGACGCGATCGGCCTCTCGGCACTGCTCGTTTCCACGAGCAAGCAGATGCCGGTCTGCGTGCAAGAACAGGATGCTCGCGGCCTGCGCTTTCCCGTCATTGTCGGCGGAGCGGCCATCAATCGCGACTTCGGTCACCGCATCGCTTTGCTCGACGACGGCCGGCGCTTTTTTGATCCGGGGCTCTTCTACGCCAAGGATGCATTCGAAGGTTTGGAGTTGATGGATGCGCTCACGAGCGAGCGCCGCGATGAGCTGATCGAGCGCACCAAACGCGAGGCACTGAGCCGGCGCGATCGCGAGCGCGACGC
>JASHPI010000111.1 GCA_030038215.1 Vulcanimicrobiota bacterium
CTGGTGCGGATCGGCAACGCCGGCGGCGTGGAGGTCTACGTCGACGGCAAGGATGTAGGGAAGCTCGGCAAATCCGGCGACGTCGTCGAGCAAGCATTTACGCTTTGAGAGGAGTATCGTAGCCGCAAGTGGCGAGCGAATCTTCGTTCGACGTGGTCTCGCGCGTCGATCATCAGGAACTCGATAACGCGCTCAACCAGACGCGCAAGGAGATCGAAAACCGTTTCGATTTCAAGAACAGCAAAACGAGCATTGAGTTCGACGGCAAGAAGATCACGCTGGTTTCCGACGACGAGCTGAAGATGAGCAACGTCGTCGACGTCCTTCGCAGCAAGGCCGTTCGCCGCGGGGTCGACGTGAAAGCCTTCGAGTTCGGCGCCATCGAGCCGGCTGCCGGCGGAACGGTTCGTCAAATCGTTACGCTGCGCAGCGGCATCCCCAAAGATCAGAGCAAGGCGCTGATGGAGCAGATCAAAGCGCTGCGCCTCAAAGTCACCGCGCAATACCAAGACGAGCAAATACGCGTGACGGGCAAGAACAAGGACGATCTTCAGAAGGTGATCGCCGCCCTGCGCTCGATGGACTTTGAGCGGCCGCTGCAGTTCGTGAATTATCGGTAAGGTGCCTAGCGTCGCATTCGTCAGCCTCGGCTGCGCAAAGAACTTGGTCGACACCGAAGTGATGATCGCCAAGTTGGGCGCCGCCGGGTGGAGTTTGGAATCCGACGCGGAGCGCGCCGACACGGTGATCGTCAATACTTGCGCCTTCATCGATCCGGCCAAGGCCGAGTCAACGGAGACGATTCTCGAACACGCGTCTCGCAAACGCCGCGGCCAGCAGTTAATCGTGGCCGGCTGTCTGGCGCAACGTTACGGCGAGCAGCTGCAGACGCTGATTCCGGAGATCGACGGCATCGTCGGCACGGGCGCGTATCCCGGCATCGTGGAGCTGCTCGATGACGTCGAAGCCGGACGCAGACCGGTTCGGCTGGCGTTCGAAGCCGAGCCGGAGCACGATTTTCTGCCGCGTCTGGTGACGACGCCGCGCGCGACTGCTTACCTCAAGATCGCCGAAGGCTGCGATCATCCGTGCACGTTCTGCATCATTCCTACGCTACGCGGCCGATTCCGCAGCCGCAGCATGGAATCGATCTGTGCCGAGGCGCGCGCGCTCGCCGACGGCGGCACGAAAGAGCTAATTTTGATCGCGCAAGATACGTCCATGTGGGGACGCGACCGCGGCCTGCGGCGCGGAGGGCTCGCGCAGCTGCTCGAGCGCCTGCACGAGATCGACGGCATCGACTGGATTCGCCTGCTTTATCTCTATCCGGCGACGGTCGATCGCGAGCTCATCGCCGCGATGGCGGATCTGCCGAAGGTTTGCAAGTACATGGACATGCCGCTGCAGCACGCCCATCCCGAGGTGCTGCGCGCCATGCAGCGGCCGAGCAACGGCGAGCGCTACCTCGAGCTGATCGATGAATTCCGTGCGCGCGTTCCCGGCGTGACGATGCGCTCCACCTTCATCGTCGGTTTTCCCGGCGAACGCGCAGAGCACGTCGCGTATTTGGAAAATTGGATTGCGCGCGCGCAGCTCGATCGCGTCGGCTTCTTCGAATATAGCGCCGAAGAAGGCACGCCGGCCGCCGATCTGGCCGGCCGCGTGCGCGTACGCGAGCGCCGCAAGCGCCTCATTCGCTTGCGCGAGGCGCAGCGCCGCGCCTCGGAGATCGCGCGCGGCAAACGCTGCGGCAGCGCGCTACGCGTGCTGGTCGAGGAGTCACGCCGGCTGCGCGAGCGCGACGAGTTCCGCCGCAAGCTCGACAGCGCGCAGGCGTGGTTCGGGCGCTCCGAAGGTGAAGCTCCCGGCGTTGACGGCGGCGTCTACTTCACCGGCGAGGCGCGCGTCGGCGAGTTCGTGACGGTGAGGCTCGAAGGGCACGGACCCTTCGATTTCTTCGGGCGCGCGATCGCGCCGGAGCGTCACGCCGCGTGAACAAGGGACTGATCGCCATCGTCGCCGGCCTGATCGTGCTGGGCGTGGCCGCGGTGGCGGCCGGCTTCGTCGGCTACGCGATGGCCACGCATAAGAACGTCAACCCGGTGACGGCGATCACCCAGGTGTTCGTCGCGACGCCGCAACAGGTGTTCGACCGGCCGAATCTGCTCGTGCTCGTCGAGGGGCTCGACTACGACTACACCGAGAAGGACATCGAGTACTCGACCAACTCGCGCAGCGATGCAATCTGGGCTGTAAATCTCGACTTCGTCAACAAGCGCGTCTACCAACTGTCGGTGCCTCGCGACATGATCGCCATCATGCCCAACGGCACGCGCGCCAAGATCAACGAGGCGCAGTCGGAAGGCGGCGTCAAGGAGGCCAGGAGCGTCATCGCACAGTGGCTCGGCATTCCGGGATTCGATCGCTATATCGTCCTGCGCATCGATGCGACCAAAGAGTTCATTACCGCGATCGGCGGGATCGACGTTGACGTGAAGTCATCGGATTGCCTGCGGTACAAGACCGGTTGCACCGGCGAAACTCTCGACTACGACGACACCTGGGGGCATCTGCACATCCATCTCAAGCAAGGGACGCAGCATCTCAACGGCGAGCAGGCCATGGCTTACATGCGCTTCCGGCACGACTGGTGCAGCGATCCGTGCCGCATCATGCGCCAGCAGCAAGTCATGCGCGCGATGGTCGCCAAGGTCAAGAGCGATCGCGTGAACACGCTGCTGCACCTGGGCGATCTCATGACCGTGTTTCGCCGCTACGTGCAGACCGATTTCAGCGACCGGGAGCTCTTTGCCCTGGCGACCTATTTCGCGGGCATCCCGGAGTCGTCGATCGTGAACGCGCAAGTTCCGTACATCGGCGACGAGGATTTGCCCGGCTACGGCGATTCGCTCGATCCGGACACGGCGGCGCGCGCGCGCCTAGTGGCGGAGATGCTCCAACCGCCGCCGGCAGCGCAGCCCACGCCCGACGCGCTGGCGCTCGCGGCGATCGCTCCCGCAACGCTGCGCGTGGATATCGAGAACGGCAGCGGCGTTCCCGGCGCCGCGCACCGCGTCGCGGCGGTGCTTCGTCACGACGGCTTCACGATCGGCTCGATCGGCGACGCGGAACGCGACGATTATAAGGCTACCGAGATTCACGAGCATTCCAGCGTTCAATTCGCGGGCGCGCGCGTCCGTGCCGCGCTCCCGGCGCCACTGCAGAAGACCGTGGCCGTCGTGCCCGATTCTTCATCGGCCGGTTCGCCGGCCGCGACCGCCACGACCGGCAGTGACGTCACGCTGATCGTGGGCAGCGATCTTGCCAACAGTACCGCCGGCGCGGCGCAGATCCATCGGTAGAGTGTCGAGACGAGTGAAAAGCATCATTGCGATCGTTGTGGCGGCCGGACTGATCTTCGGCGCCTGGCGTGCCTTCGTGCACAAGAGCAACCTCACGCCGGCGCTAGTCGTGCCCGGCATGAACGTTCATTTGGAGTTTTCGGGGGACGTCGTCTCGCGGCTCTATCGGGCGAGCCACGAGCTTCCCACGGACGATCGCTCGGGCCGTCCGCGTCTGATCGCGCTGACCTTCGACGATGGTCCCTATCCGATCTACACGCCGATGCTCCTCGACGTGCTGCACGATCTCGGCGTACCGGCTACCTTCTTTCTGATCGGCCGCGACGCGCAAGAGTGGCCGGAGATCACGCGTCGCATCGAAGCCGAGGGGGACGAGATCGCCGATCACACCTATTCGCATCCCAATCTCGATCAAGAATCGACCGACGCGGTGAAGCGCGAGATTCTCGAGGGGCGCGACGTGCTGTGGGCGTTGAGTCACGATCCGGCGGTGCGGATGTACATGCGTCCGCCACACGGTCGTTACACCGAACGCACGCTGCGCATCGCGCAGGATCTCGGCTATTCGGTCGTGCTTTGGACCGACGACAGCGGCGATTGGCGCTCGCTCACGGTTCCACAGCTGGAGCATCATTTGGTGAAGCACGCAACCGCGCCCGAGATCGTGCTGCTGCACAGCGGCAAGCTGGCGACGATCCAGGCCTTGCCCTACGTCGTGGAGCGGTTCAAGAAAGCGGGGTATCGCTTCGTCACGGTCGGCGAGCTGCTCAAAGAGGTGCAGGTTAACGATCTCAACCATCCGCTGCGCCACGGCGTCTGATCCTTGCCGCGCCAGATCATCGACACGGAGTCGAGCCGCCCGGCGTATGTCCGGCGGCGTACCCGGCGTCTGCTCGTCACGCTTCTCATCATAATTTTACTCGTCGTCGCGGGCTGGCTGCTGGTCCATCATCTGGCGGGCCAGGAAAGTTCCCCGGCCCGGGGAACCACGCACCCGGCCTTCTTCGTACCTGACCAGAAAGGGGTCCCCGGCGCCGGAGAGACGTCGGGGGTAAAGCATGCTGCCTAGGGTTTCCGCAGGGTTTCTGTTATTGATTCTAGCTGTCGCTATTGCGGCATGCAGTCGCCTCGGCAATACGACCGGCGTGAACGTCGGCCCGGACTTCCCGTCCAAGACCCTCTACGCGACCAACAGCAACCAGAATGCGATCAGCATCTATTCTATTGGATCGAAGAGCGGTAGCGGGCCCTCCTACCAGATCGGCGGCGGAAGCACGACGCTCAATGGTCCGCAGTACCTGGCCTTCGACCGCGTTCAGAATCTATGGGTAACCAACTACAATCCGGCGACCAA
>JASHPI010000112.1 GCA_030038215.1 Vulcanimicrobiota bacterium
GTCTATGCCAACGACGCGCCCTATGTCATCGCCGTCATGACGACGGCGCTGCCGTCACAAGATCTCGGGCGGAGCTTCATCCACACGGTCTCGCGCCTCGCTTACGCCGACGAGTTGCGTCTGGGGCGCTGGCGTGAAGCGACGGGGATGACGGCACCGGCGTTCGCCTTCGAAGCGCCGCAGAAGAGCGGCACTGACCTCTCGCCGGACGTGCCCTTTTGGAGCGGCGCTGCTCGCTTGAATCCAAACGACCCCGGCCGTTAAAGCCGCCGAGGCTATACCTTCACTTTATTCGACGCGTAGGTTGGGGTCAGCCAGCCCGCGTAGCGCGGCTCGCGTCCGGTAACGATTCGCGCGTACAGGTCGCTGAGCGTCTTGGTGATTGGCCCAATCTCACCATCGCCGACACGACGGCGATCGACCGATGCGACGTAGGCGATGCCGGTGGCGGTTCCGGTAAAGAAGATTTCGTCAGCGGCGTAGAGCTCGCCGCGGTCGATCGAGCGCTCGATGACCTCCAAGCCGAGATCGTTGCGGGCGACGTCGATGATCGCCTTACGCGTTACCCCCTCGAGCACGTTCTGCGAAGGATCGGGCGTGTAGAGCACGCCACGCCGCGTCAAAAAGACGTTCTCCGCCGAGCCTTCGGCCACATGGCCGTCATGCGAGAGCAGAATCGCTTCGTCATAACCGTTCTCCACCGCTTCACTCTTGGCGAGCGCCGAGTTGATGTAAAGCCCCGTGATCTTGGCACGCGGCGGCGCCATCGTATCGTCGGTGCGCCGCCAGGAGCTCACGCATACATGGAGGCCGCGCTCGGTGTCGAGATAGTGAGTGAATGGAATCGCTACGATTGCGAATGCGTCGGGCGAGCCGTGCAGCCGAACGCCGACATCCTCAGCCGCCTTATAGCAGAAGGGACGTACGTAAACGTCCCGCTGATAGTTGTTGCGCAGGCAGATCTCGACGGTAAGATCGACGAGCTCGTCGGCACTCTTCGGAAGCGCGATCGTCAGGATCTTCGATGAAGTCGCAAGTCGCTCGTAGTGGTCGCGCACCAGCACGAGAAAGAGCTCGCGCTGCTCGGGCACCCAATAGCCTCGGATGCCTTCAAAGCAACCGGTGCCGTACTGCAACCCGTGCGAAAGCAGTCCGATCTTCGCATCCTCATAGCGCCGGAATCCGCCGTGCGCGTAGACCGTGATCTCTGAAAGATCCATGAGAATCGCTCCTTGTAGCGCCGATGTTGTGTCTGGAGTCGAGGCCTTCCTGTGCGGCAGAGAGCGAGGCGGGCAGGCGGCTCGACAAGACCCGCCAAGCAACTAGCGTGACACGGATCGTCCTCGCTGCCCTCCTGCTCGCCGGCCAGCTAATCCTGAGCCCAGGGAACAGCGCTCGGGCGCAATCCTTGGGCGACCCGTATCAAATCTTCGCCCGCGCGCGGGCTTACTGGCTCCAACAGCGCTATCCGCCGCTGATCGAGTATAGCGTCGCGGTTTCGGTGCTCGAGGGCGGCTCGGTCAAGATCGAACGTTATTGGAGCGCGTACGACTCGGTCGATCAGGAGATCATGGTCGATCCGATCAGCGACTACGAGCGCGCGCACCCTACCTATGCGGCGCACGGCGTGAGCATCAAAATTCCGCTCCTCTCATCGGTGGTGGGCAAGCCGCAACCGCCGACCGACTATCTCGGTGTCCCACTGCTGGCGCCGAACTACACCTTCGGCATGGCCCAGCTTCCAAAGACCAATCCGGCCGGGCCGGATGCGGCCGAGCTGGTCCGCGAGATTCGCGCCGAGTTTCACGATCCCGCGCCCGCCAACCGGCCCGAAGCAGCGGCATCCCCGGGCGTGCTTCCGATCATCGAACGCGAGACCGTCTACAATCGCGCCTACCGCGTTACGCTCGTCGGGATCGAATCGACGTACGGCGTGCCCGCGTATCACCTTCATCTCCACGCCTTGCGCGATCCGGGACGGTATCGGCTCCAGGAGCTCTGGATCGACACGCGGACGTTCGCGCCGATTCAGCTGATCGAAGGCATCAACTTCGTCAACGGCCCCGGAACCGGAGTGCCATGGCGCGTCCGCTTCACGCGCATCGGCGACGGACTCTACGTTTACGACGAGACTGCACTCAAAGCGATGCGCTACGAAGGTCTTGTCTACCCCCAGGCCAGTGTCGCATTCGAGAATATCCGCGGCGTCGATCAGCTCGGCCGCTTGCCGCCGCTCTTCGGACCGGAGGCTCCGCTCATCATGAACGAGCCGGAGTTCCCCTAAGCCGTCGCTCCTAGAACTGCGCTGAAAAGACGACGACGATCCGCATCAGGAACACGCCGATGAGCACGATGATCGGCATCACGATCGCGGTTTGAGCGAGTGCGGCGGTGCCGCCGCCCGAAATGGTCGTGCGCGCGAAGGCGCCGCGGATCGCCGGGATGAGGCTTGCCAAGACGAGGATCCAGAGCACGACCCAGATTCCCGAGAGCGTCCGCCCAATCGTTCCGGCCATTGCGACCGTGACGAAGAAGGCGAGGATGAAGAGCAGCTCGAGGATGGCAAAGTAACCATCGGCCGCTCCCAACCGTGCTTCGGTCGACGGATCTCCGTTGACGTAGTGGCCGAGCCAGGCCAGCAGCGCCGCCGAGCCGCTCAATCCCGACGCGAGAAAGAGACCGCCGAGCGCATAAGTATCGCTCCAAAGCGGTTGATTCGAGACGCTCAACAGCACGCCGGTGTAGCCGGCCAGAAAGAGACCAAAGAACGATCCGACGATCGTGACCGCGCTCGGCATCGGGCGCAACCGTCCCAGCCCTTCGAAAAACGCCAGCAGCGAAAACAGGCCGAAGATCGAGAGCGCCCAGACGCCGACCGACATCGGCGACCAATACTTGAAGTTCAAACCGCCGTTACCGGGCGTCGTGTTGATCAGCATGTGCCAAAAAGCCAGCGGCCTGCCGAGATCGATGGTCAAAAAGATCGCGCAGAGCACGCAGAGCGGAAGCGGAATGAGATAGCCGAGGCGTATCACGGCTTCGTCGCGTTGCGATCCCCACAGGCGCAGGATCGTCGCCAGGACGTACGATCCGCCGGCCAGACCGGCCAAGAAGAAGTAAGAGACGATATACCACGTCCAGTTGGGCGGGTGAACGAAATGCTGGGCCATCACTTCTTCTCCGCTTCGCCGGCGCCACGATCGTTGGGCGAATCCTGCGCGCCGCGTCGCAACGCGACCGCCCCGGCGATCACGCCGATGGCTGCGGCAAAGAGAGCTCCCAGATATCCGCCGCGATTGTTGCGTCGCGGCAGCCCCGCGTTCTGCTCGTTGGGCAAGTTGTAGACCTCGGGCTTTGCCATTAGCAGAAAGAAGGCGTGCAGGCCGCCGTAAATCTTGTCGTCGCGCCCATAGAGCTGCGCTTGGGAATAGCCTTGCGCCTGAAGCGCGGCCACGCGTGCATCGGCCCTGGTCCGCAGATCGTCGAGCTTGCCGAACTGAATCGATTGCGTCGGGCAAGCTTTCGCGCACGCCGGCGTGAGGTCGTTTTGCAGCCGATCGTAGCAGAAGGTGCACTTGTGCACGACGCCCGTGTCCTTACTGAAGCCGATTGCAGCGTACGGGCAGGCCGAGATGCAGTTGCGACAGCCGTTGCAAACGTCGGGTTGGATGAAGACGGTGTCGAACTCGGTCTTGATGATCGCGTTGGTCGGGCAGACCTCCATGCAGCTGGCATGCTCGCAGTGCTTGCAGATGTCCGACATCAGAAGCCAGGCCTGACCGTTGCCCACGACAGTCGGCGCATCCGGAACCAGATCGATGAACTTGACGTGACGCCAGTTCTCCGCGTCGAGCTGACCGGTGTTGTCGAAGGAGTCGCGAAACTCAGGCGGATCGCCGGCGAGACCATTCCATTCCTTGCACGCGACTTCGCAGGCCTTGCAGCCGATGCAGACGCTCGTATCGGTAAAGAAGCCAACTTGGTCTGCCATAGTTAAAACCCCATCTGATTCGCAACGACCTTACGGAGGCCGCGCTCTTGCGCATAGAGAGATAACGGGATTGCGGCGAGTTCGTCCACGACCGGTACCGCGTGACGATCGCGCCCGGCGTCGACTGTGAGCAGGTATCGGGAACAGCTCAGACATCCGTCGATTCGGATGTGCGGGAACTGCGGTGCGTTGGCCGCGCGCAGCGATTCGTCGGGCACGGCGTCGAGGTCGGCCTTACGGATCGTCCGCCCGGTCATCTCGCCTTCCAGCGTGCCGCGCTCGCTAAAGCAGAGGAGGCGCTGTGTCTCGTTCTCGCCGCACGCAGCGCAGGTCATGCGCGCGAAGGCCCAGGTCGCGGAGCAGCGCGAGCACTCGAGGTAACGGTGCGGCGTGACGAGATCGTCATCCGAAGCCGCGAAGTACGCGAGCTGCGGCAGACCACCGCAAACCGGGCAATGACGATCGTCGCGAATGCCGGCGCAGGCTTCGTTCGCTCGAGCGCCGAGCGCTTCCAACACCGGGGCGGTCGCGGCGCGTGCGAGAAAGCGATCGAAGCCGTCAAGCTCCTCGTCGCGCAGCCAGGCGCGGCAATTCGCCTCGAGATCGATCGAATCGAATCGCTCGAGCACGCCTTGCTGCAGCAGCGGCGGTCCCTTTGCCGCTGCCGTTTCGACGATCCGCGGCAGCACGTTTCGCGCGGCGTATGTGGCCGCATCTTCGGGAGCCGGCATTTCGTTGCGCGCTTGCGTATAAGCCGCCTCCTGCACCTCGAGCAACGCAGCATAGACTCCCAGCACCTCCGCGGCAAAGGTCCAGCGTTGCGCGAGCTCCTGCGCGCGACGGATGCGCTGCGCGTAGGAAGCGCCGCCCCACAGCGTCGCGGTCACGCCTTTTCGACCTGCACGAGGAAGGCTTTGGTCTCCGGCGTTCGCGCGTTCGCGTCGCCGACGAACGGAGTGAGCACGTTGGCGAGCCAGTGGTCCGACTTCGAGCCGTACAGCTCGGCCGCGAGCCCGACGTAGCCCCAGTGGATCGGGATGCCGATCTGCCAGACCTTGGTGCCGCCGAGGTCGACTTGCCCGAATCGTTTGCTCACCAGCGCGCGACAGTGCATCATCCCGCGTTTCGATCGCACGTTCACGTAGTCGCCGTTGGCGATGCCGCGCTCGGCCGCCAGCCCCGGCGGCAACTCGACGAAAGCCTCAGGCTGCAGCTGCACCAGATGCGGCACCCATTGCGTGACGTAGTGCTCGTGCTCGGTGAGGCGGTACGTCGTTGCGACGATCGGAAACTCGTCGGGGGTGCCGAACCGGTTCAGACGCCCAGCCGCCTTGTCGTAGAAAAAGACGACCGGCGAGGTGGAGATCGCGGGATGCAGCGCATTGCGAACGGGCGACTCGGTCGGCTCGTAATGTTCGGGGAATGGCCCGTCGACGAGGAGCGCAGCGGCCCAAATGCGTCCGACGCCCTCGCCGGTCATGATGAAGGGAAGCCACGCCTTGGGATCGTGCGGGCTCATCGTAGGCGGATAATCGGGCACGTCGCCAACCCACTTGCTCCCGTTCCACACGATGCCCGGACGCCTCGGATCCCACGGTTTTCCGTCGAGATCGGCCGAGGCGCGATTGTAGAGGATCCGGCGGTTGAGCGGCCAGCTCCATGCCCACTCCGGGAAGAAACCCATGCCGGTGGGATCGTTTTTCTTCGGGTCTTGGACGCCGTTGCGCCGCTTGGCCATGTTGCCCTTCGGCGGATAGCTTCCCGCGTAAATCCAATCCCCCGAGCTGGTGCTGCCGTCGTCGGTGAGCTTTGCAAAGGTTGCGAGACGCTCGCCGGTCTTGAGGTCCTTGCCGTTGACCTCTTGCGCGATCTCATCGAGCGTCGGCTTGACCGGATTGCGATATTCCATCGCCAGGTCGAGAATCGGTCCGGGATACGCGCCGCCATGCGACACGTAGAGCTGCTTCACACGAGCGTGAAGCTCGGCAATGATCCAGTGATCGTGCATCGACTGGTCTTGCGGCTGCAGCACTTGATCCTTCCACTGCATCCAGCGCCCGCTGTTGACGAACGAGCCGTCCTTCTCGATCCAGTGCGTAGCCGGCAGCATGAAGACCTCGGTCTGTATCGAGCCCGCATTAGCGCCTGGAGCGTGCCAGAACTCCGAGCTGGTGGTCGGGAACGGGTCCATGACGACGAGCCACTTCAAATTCGAGAGCGCCTGTAGGATCTGGTTGCTGTCGGGACCGATGCTCATCGCCGACATGCCCGAGAGCATCAAGCCCTCCATCTTGCCGCGCAGGGCTTGATCGTAGATCGAGAGCCACGACGAGTTGGCGCTGGGCTTGGGAAGGTAAGCGAAGGCGAAGTCGTTGGCGGCGGTTGCCCGAGCTCCGTACCATGCCTTGAGCAAGCTCACCGTGAACTTCTTATAGTTCGTGCCCAAGTAGTTCCACGACCGCGGGTCGAGCTTCTTGGGCGCGTGCTTCTTGACGTACTCGTCGATCGTTTCGTCGCCGGCCATCGGCACCGAGATGTATCCCGGCAGGAGGTCCCACGAAATCGCGTTGTCGGTGTTCCCCTGGATGTTGGCGTGGCCGCGCTCGGCGTTCATGCCACCGCCCGGGCGCCCCATGTTGCCGAGCAACAGCTGCAGCAGCGCGCCCGAGCGAATCATCTGGGTCCCGGTGGTGTGTTGCGTGAGCCCGACCGCGTAGACGATCGTCATCACCTTGTCGGGCTTTCCCATCTGGCCGACGATCTCGGCGACGTTCAGGAAAGCGTCTTGCGGAATTCCCGTGATCGTCGATACGAGTTCGGGCGTGTAGCGCGAGTAATGTTGCTTCAGCAGAGACAGGACGCAACGCGGATTTTTGAGCGTCATGTCGCGCTCGGCAAAGCCGTCGGCGCCGGTTTCGTAGGCCCATTCCTTCACGTTGTACTCGCGGCGCGCGACGTCGTAGCCGCTAAAGAGCCCGCCTTGGAAGCTGTACGACTCCTTTACGATGAATGACGCGTTGGTGTAGTTGGTTACGTACTCGGCAGGGTAGAGGTCGTGCTGGAGCACGTAGTTCATCAAGCCGCCGTAGAGCGCGATGTCGGTGCCGGGCCGGATGCGCACGTACAGGTCGCTCACCGCAGACGTGCGCGAGAAGCGCGGATCGATGTGGATGATCTTGGCGCCGCCGCCCTTGCCGGGACCTTTGGTCGGGTCGAGCTTGGCGCGCATGAACCACTGGAAGCCGACCGGTTGCGCTTCGGCCGGATTGGCGCCGGTGATCAGGATGACGTCGGCGTTCTTGATGTCGCGCCAGTGGTTCGTCATCGCGCCGCGTCCGAATGAGGCCGCCAAACTGACGACCGTGGGACCGTGTCAAACCCTCGCTTGTTGTTCGAGATAGACCAGCCCGAGCGAGCGCATGACCTTGGCCGCGAGATATCCTTCCTCATTGGAGAAGGTCGCACCGCCGGCGAACGCGATCCCGTCGGTGCGGTTGACGCGCTTGCCCTTTGCGTCGGTCGTTACGAAGGTACGATCGCGGGAATCCTTGATGTGCTGGGCGATGCGGTTCAGCGCGTCATCCCAGGAGATCGTCTGCCATTGCGTCCCACCCGCCGCGCGGAACATCGGCTGGCCGACGCGGCGCTTGGAGACCGCGAGCTGCATCGCGGTGGCGCCCTTTGGACAGAGTCGTCCTTCGTTGACCGGGCTGTCCGGGTCGCCTTCGATCTGCAGGAGCTGCACCGAGCCGTCGGCCTGCGTCCGCGTGTACGCGATCAGCGAGCATCCGACCGCGCAATACGGACAGACCGAATGACTCTCGGTGGCGCCTGCGATGTGGAGCTGCTGCTGCACCATGGTGGCCTGTGCGACGTCGAAGCCGAGCTCCGAGAGGCCGACCGCCCCGATGCCGATACCGGCTACCTTGAGGAAATCCTGACGTGAAATCGTCGAGCTCATCGAATCGAATCCCCCCGTTGTGCGGCGTATTCGAGCTATTGGCACCTAACCCCCCAAGCCGGGCGGCCCGGCGCGATCATCACCTAGGCCGATGGCGGGTCGTCCGCCGCGAGGGTTAAAATTATGTCTTGTGAGTAAGCCCTATCTTCGGTTGACGCACCCGTTGGTGCGAGACGGCGGGCGCTTGCGTCGCGCGACCTGGGATGAAGCGCTCGACCGCGCTGCAGCCGGCCTGCGCGACGCCCGCGATCGCGGCGGTGAGCGCACGTACGGGATGTTCAGCTGCTCGAAGTCGACGAACGAAATGAACTATATCGCGCAGAAGTTCGGTCGCTCGATCATCGGCAGCAACAACATCGACAGCTGCAATCGAACTTGACACGCTCCCAGCGTCGTCGGTCTGACGGCGGTGTTCGGGGCAGGCGGCGGCACGAGCTCCTACGAGGAGGCCGAGCACACCGACCTGATCGTCCTCTGGGGATCGAACGCGCGTGAGACGCATCCGATCTACTTTCATCACGTCTTGCGCGGCATCCGCAACGGCGCCAAGCTTTACGTCGTCGACCCGCGCCGGACCTCGAGCGCGCAGTGGGCCGACGGCTGGCTCGCCCTCGACGTCGGCTCCGATGTCGCGCTTGCCAATGCCGTCGGGCGCGAGATCCTGCATGCCGGTCTGGAGGATCGTGAGTTCATCGCACGCGCCACCAGCGGCTTCGAGGAATATCGCACGACGGTTGAGCCGTACACCCTCGAGTATGCCGAGAAAACGACCGGCGTGCCGGCGACGCTCATCCGCGAACTCGCACACGCGTATGCGCGCGCCGAACGCGCCCAGCTGTGCTGGACGCTCGGGATTACCGAGCATCACAACGCGGTCGACAACGTCCGCGCGCTCATCAACCTCGCGTTGCTGTGCGGCCAGGTGGGGCGCTATGGCTCGGGGGTCTGTCCGCTGCGCGGTCAAAACAACGTGCAGGGCGGCGGCGACATGGGGGCGATTCCCAACAAGTTTCCGGGCGGGCAAGACACCGAAGACCCGGTCAGCATCGCTAAGTTCGAGCGCGCCTGGAACGTGACGTTGCCGCGCAAGAACGGATGGAACCTCACCGATATGTTCCACGCCGTGGAACGCGGCGAGCTCGACACGCTCTACATCATCGGTGAGAATCCCGCCCAATCGGAAGCCGATCAGGAGCATGCAATGGAGCTGCTGCGCAGTCTCAAGCATCTGATCGTGCAGGACATCTTTTTGACCAAGACGGGCGAGCTGGCCGAAGTCGTGTTTCCGGCGTCGGCAACCTGGTGCGAATCCGACGGAACGGTCACCAGCAGCGAGCGACGCGTTCAGCGCTGCCGCAAGGCGCTCGATCCGCCGGGCGACGCGCGTGATGACATTGCGATCATGGTTGCGCTCGCGCGCCGCCTGGGTCACGACTGGCCCGAGTACACGGCCGAAGAGGCGTGGGACGAGTGCCGGTCGCTCTCGCCCTGGCACGCCGGCATGAGCTACAAGCGTCTCGACGAGTTGGGCGGTATTCAGTGGCCGTGCTATGACGAAGAGCATCCCGGCGAAAAGTTCTTGCACGCGCGCCTCTGGGAGGATCCGGTGCCGGGTATGCGCGCGGCCTTTGCTTCCGTCGAGCACGAGCCGCCGGTCGAGGCGCTCGACGATGCGTATCCGGTACGGCTGACGACCGGACGGCGGCTGGACTCGTTCAATACCGGGGTGCAGAGCGGCGGTTACACCTCGCCGCTGCGTCGCGGCGAAACGCTCGATATTTCGCCCGAGGATGCGCGACGCTACGGCGTGCGCGAAGGCGAGCCGGTGCGCGTCAGCTCGCGGCGCGGCTCGATCGTCATTCCCACGCGCATCGATCCCGGGCTGCGGCCGGGATTGGTTTTCACCACCTTCCACTTCAACGATGAGATCGCAACCAATCTGCTGACGATCGACGTAACCGATCCAAAGTCGGGAACGGCCGAGTTCAAAGCCTGCGCGGTGCGGATCGAGAAGGTCGCTACCAAGACCGACGGCCGCGCTGAAGCCGCGGCGGCGGCGGTTTAGGTCCGCTCGCCGTTCATGGATCTTCACTACACCGCGGACGTCGCAACCGACGAGGAGCGGGCTGCGGTCGACGGCCTTCTCGGTGCCGCACGCAACGGCGTCTCCGGCGCGGCCGCTCGACGCCAGCGTCATCTCTTACTCCCGGTATTGCACGCGCTGGCCGATCGCATCGGCTGGATCAGCGCCGGCGCCCTCAACTACGTGAGCCGTCGGCTGGACGTCGCGCCGGCCGAGGCATACGGCGTCGCGACGTTCTACGCGCTCTTTTCGACCACGCCACGCCCGCGGCGCGTACTCCACGTCTGCGACGACATCGCCTGCATGGATGCAGGCGCGCAAGCGCTCTGTGCTGCGCTCGCATCGACGTTTGGGCCGGCCGGAGAAAGCGGCGGCGACGCAGGCGCAACCTGGCTTCGCACGCCGTGTCTGGGTCTCTGCGACCGCGCCCCCGCGGCGCTCCTTACAACGGCCGGCGCGCATCATTCGATGGTGCAGCTCGCTCCGGTCAAGGCCGAAGATCTCGCGAGCGCGATGAACGGCACGCGTGAGGAGCCTGCCCTGAGTGGAGTCGAAGGGCACGTCGGCGGCAGAGAGCTTCGGCTGCTGCGGCGTGTCGGAAAGGTTGACCCCGAAAGCATCGACGCGTATCGCGCGCACGACGGCTATAGCGCCCTGCGTGAAGCCTTCGAGTTAGGGCCGGAGCGCGTGATCGCCGAGATCACGACCTCGAAGCTCTTAGGCCGCGGCGGTGCCGCCTTTCCGACCGGCCGTAAGATGGATGCCGTCGCGCGCACGCCGGAGCGTCCGCACTACCTGATCTGCAATGCCGACGAATCGGAGCCGGGAACCTTCAAGGATCGGATTCTGATGGAATGCGATCCCTATGCGATCGTGGAGGCAATGACGATCGCCGCCTACGCCGTCGGCTGCGAGGGAGGCTTCATTTATATACGCGGCGAGTATCCGCTGGCGGCGCGTCGCATTGGCCACGCGGTCGCGCAGGCGCGTAAGCATGGGTTCCTCGGCAACGACATCATGAGCCGCGGCTTCCGATTCGATATCGAAATCCGGCGCGGGGCCGGCGCGTACATCTGCGGGGAGGAGACCGCGCTCTTCAATTCGATCGAAGGCAAACGCGGTGAGCCGCGGAGCAAGCCCCCATTTCCGGTCCAGGCCGGGCTCTTCGGCAAGCCGACGCAGATCAACAACGTCGAAACGCTCGCGAACATTCCGCTCATTCTGCTCGAAGGCGGCGCGGCGTACGCACGCATCGGGACGCCCGACTCGACCGGCACGCGCCTGTTCTGCCTGTCGGGCGCGATCGCGCGACCGGGTTTGTACGAGGTACCGCACGGAACGACACTGGGCGCGTTGATCGAGATGGCCGGCGGCGTCCGTGGCGATGAGCGGCTGCAGGCGATCTTGCTCGGCGGTGCGGCCGGCGCGTTTGTCCCGCCCGCCGCGCTGACGATGCCGTTAACCTTCGAAGACGCGCGGGCTGCCGGTGCGACGCTCGGCTCCGGCGTGGTGATGCTCTTCAGCGAGCGCGTCCATCTTCCAGCGATCTTGCGTCGCATCGCGCAGTTCTTCCGAGACGAGTCGTGCGGTCAGTGCGTCCCCTGCCGCGTAGGGACGGTGCGTCAAGAGGAGGCGCTGCACCGCCTCGCGTCAGACGCAACGAGCGCCGCGCGCGCGCAGGACCTCGTGCTGCTCGATGAGATCGGCCGCGCGATGCGCGACGCGTCGATCTGCGGGCTCGGTCAGACGGCCGCCAACGTGATCGACTCAGCGCGCAAGAGTCTCAACCTCTTTACAACCGAGGCGCAGCGGTGATCCGCGGACCGATTCCGCAAGCGCCCTCGCAGCCGCCCAAAGCACAAGTCGAGAT
>JASHPI010000113.1 GCA_030038215.1 Vulcanimicrobiota bacterium
GCGCCGAACCAGTCGTTCAGCGTGTAGGTCACGGCGACCGCATTGCCCCAACGATCGACGATCGAGTAATGCGTTGTCTCACCATCGCTTCGCTCGGCGACGCCGAGGCCCGGCCTCACGTCGACCGAAGGGGTCGCGCGATCCGGAGCGATTTGGGCACGCAGCCGCGCGGCGTACGACGGCGAGAGCAGCTGCGAAACCGGATCCGTCACAAAATCCGGATCGCCGAGATAGGCATTGCGATCGGCGTAGGCTCGCCGCTCTGCTTCGGCGATGTAGTGAAGGCCGCGCGCACTGTGCCATCCCCACGATGCGAGCGGAAACGGCTCGATGATATTGAGGATCTCGCACAGGGTAACGCCACCCGAGCTGGGAGGCGGCGCCGAAGAAATTTCGTAGTCACGATAGCTGCAATGAAGGGGCGCGGATTCTTCCACGCGGTAGCTCCTGAAGTCGTCGAGCGACAGAACGCCGCCGCTGGCGCGGCTGGCGGCAACAATCGCTCCCGCGATCGGCCCGCGATAGAACGCATCGGCGCCACCCGCCGCAATCAGCTCGAGCGTCCGGGCGAGTTGCGGTTGGCGCAGCACTTGCCCGGGTGCATAGAAGTGTCCGCCGCGCATGAAGATGCCGGCGACGTTGGGTTGACTGCGGAAATCGTAGGCGCCGCTGTAGCCCTGCGTGGACGAACCGTAAAACGGAACCAGGTCGCCGGCTCGAAGCCGAAAACCCTCGCGCGCGAGCCGGATGGCCGGCGCCATGAGCGCCGCGCGCGACATCGTGCCGTACTCTTGCCGCGCCGCCTCGACGCCGGCAACAGTGCCGGGAATGCCGACCGCAAGCCAGCCTTTGCGCGATCGCCAGGCAACAACGTTTCCATGCGCGTCCAAGTACATGCCGCGGTTGGCTCGCAGGGGCGCCTGCTCGCGAAAATCGATGAAGCGTTCAAAGCCGTCGTGTCTGCGAAGTAACATGAAACCGCCGCCGCCGATGTTGCCGCAGCACGGATCGACCACGGCCAGCGCATACGCTACCGCGACGGCGGCATCGACGGCATTCCCGCCGCGCGCAAGAACCTCGACACCGACTTTTGTAGCCTCGCGCTGCTCGGTCGCCACCATCGCGTGGCGGCCGGCTGCCGGCGGCACGCTCGAGCGCGGAAGCTTTGAGGCGCAGGCGCCAACTAGGACGACCAGTCCGAGCAATGCCGTCAACCGCATTCCACCGTGCGTTCCCGGGCGAGGTGCGCCCCACATGCGCGCTGCCTTCGAGCAGGTCGGCTCCCGAGGCGGCCCGAATGGTGGGCGGTTCAAATTAGAAGCAATACAAGCAAACTTAGGAGATACTGTGCCCGAATCCGTGACCCTAACGGTCGGCGGGCGCACGATGACCATCGAAACCGGCGAGCTCGCGAAGCAAGCGAACGGCTCCGCATTGGTTCGTTATGGCGATCAAAATGTCGTGCTCTGCGCCGTCACTGCCTCCGAGAAACCTCGTGAAGGCATCGACTTCTTCCCCCTGACCGCCGACTTCGAAGAGAGGATGTACGCCGCCGGTAAGATACCGGGCGGCTACATCAAGCGCGAAGGCCGTCCGCCCGAGCACGCCGTGCTGAGCTCGCGTCAGATCGATCGGCCCATCCGGCCGCTCTTTCCCGAGGGCTTTCGCAACGACGTGCAGATCGTCGCCACGGTGCTATCGATCGATCCCGAGCTCGATGCCGACGTGCTCGGCGTCTGCGCTGCCGGTGCGGCTCTGGCATTGAGCGACATTCCGTTCGAGCGGACCGTTGCAGCAGTTCGCGTCGGCCGCAACGAGGCCGGCGCTTTCATTTGCAATCCGACACTGCCGCAGTACGAGAGCGGCGGCATGGACATCGTGATCGCCGGCACCGCCGACGCGGTGATGATGGTCGAAGGCGGCGGCAACGAGATCAGCGAGGAAGACTTCCTGGGCGCGGTCGAGTTTGCGCACGAACAGATCAAAGAGATCATCAAAGCGATCGATCAGCTGGCCGCAAAATACGGCAAGCCGAAACGCGAATTCCCCGTCACGAAAGTGAACTCCGACCTCGAAAAGTGGGTTCGCAAGACCTTCGCCAAAGACGTCGCCAAGGCGATGCGCGTCGTCGACAAGCGCGAGCGCGAAGAGGCTTTCCGCACCATCAGCGTCGATGAAGCGCTGTCGCGTCTCAAGAAAAGCGACGACGACATCAAAGCGTTGCTCGAGGACTCCACTACCGCCAAGGAGTTCTACAAGATCGTCAAGTCCATGGAAGAGGACGAGTTGCGCACGATGGTCGTCGACGAGTCGATTCGCCCCGACGGCCGCAGGCCCGACGAGATTCGGCCCATCTGGTGTAAGGTGCACTTCGTCCCGCGCGTTCACGGGTCGGGCCTGTTCACGCGTGGACAGACGCAGGTCTTCACGGCCGCGACCCTCGGCTCGACGAGCGATGCACAGCGCCTCGACGGCATCATCGCCCTCGAAGACAAACGGTACATGCACTTCTACAACTTTCCGCCGTACTCGGTCGGCGAAGTTCGGCCGATGCGCGGACCGGGCCGGCGCGAGATCGGGCACGGCCACTTAGCGGAACGTGCGCTGATCCCGGTCCTGCCGCCCAAAGACGAGTTCCCATATACGCTGCGCCTCATGAGCGAGACGCTCGAGTCCAATGGTTCCTCGTCGATGGCATCGGTCTGCGCTTCGACCCTGGCTCTGATGGACGCCGGAGTGCCGATTCGCGAACACGTCGCAGGCGTCGCCATGGGATTGATCCTCAAGGGCGACAAGTACGCCGTCCTCACCGATATTCAGGGACTCGAGGATGCCCTCGGCGAGATGGACTTCAAAGTCGCCGGCACCAGGAAGGGCATCACTGCGATCCAGATGGACATCAAGGTGCAGGGCGTCACCATTGCGGTGATGCGCGAGGCGATGGAGCAAGCGCGCAAATCGCGCTACTTCATCATCGACAAGCTCGCGGAGACCATCGCGGGGCCGCGGGAAGAGCTCTCCAAGTACGCCCCACGCATGATCGTGATCAAGATCGATCCTGCCAAGATCAAAGACGTCATCGGGCCAGGCGGCAAGGTGATCAACAAGATCATCGCCGATACCGGCGTCGAGAAGATCGACATCGAGGACGATGGAAGCGTCTTCATCACCTCACTCGACGGCGAGTCCGGCGACAAGGCAAAACAGATCGTCGAGAATCTCACCAAAGAGGTCGTCGTCGGCGAGACCTATCTCGGCACCGTAACGCGCATCATCAACATCGGTGCCTTCGTGCAGATCCTTCCCGGTAAGGAAGGGCTCGTGCACATCAGCCAGCTCGCGCCGACGCGAGTCGAGAAGGTCGAGGACGTCGTGAAAGTCGGTGACGAGATCATGGTAAAGGTCACCGAAATCGACGGTCAGGGACGCATCAACCTCTCGCGTAAGGCGTTGCTGGGTGGAGTCTCTGCCAACGGCGATTACAGCGGTCGCGGTCAGCGCGGTTCGCC
>JASHPI010000114.1 GCA_030038215.1 Vulcanimicrobiota bacterium
TTTCGAGGCCCTCAAAGCCGAGCTGAGTGCCAAGGGAAACCTCGCTCCACCCCCGGTCGAGGGGCTGATTGCCACCGCCATCCCGGAGCTCGACCGCCTGCTGGGCGGCGGCTTTCCGCCAGGAGCCGTGGCGACGCTGGAAGGGCAGGCGGGGCGCTGGAGTTTGGCCGCTCGGCTGATCGCGCGGATGACGCGCCGGAGCCTGGCGGCGATCCTCGACGACGGTACCCTCTACCCGCCGAGCCTCGCGCGCGCCGGCGCGCGGCTCGAGCGGATTTTGGTGGTTCCGACCCGGACGCCGCTCGGAATCGCGCGCGCAGCCGACATCTTGCTGCGCTCGCGCATTTGCCGATTGATTCTTATGCCGGCTGTCGCGCTGCGCGATTCCGTGTGGGCGCGATTGGCGAAGCTCGCGCATCACAGCGGTGCGCTCGTCATCGTTATGACAGTGCGCGCGAGCGCTGCGCTTGCTGCGGCAGCGGGAGTGCGGCTGCATTGTGCGCTCGAGCGCGTCGTCGTAGGCGGCACGCGCGGACTCTGGGGCACATTGAAGGGTTTCGAGCTCTGCGTGGGCGTCCGCAAAAACCGGCACGCACCTTGCGGACATACGACTCACATACGCGTAGCGCGCGAGGGAACGGGCAGTGCTGCTCTGTGTTAATATTGCTGATTTCCCATCAACCGACGAATCGCAGAATCGGGTACTGTGGGAAGAGTTGCTCGATCTCCTCGACGCGGTTTCGCCGCTGATCGACGACGTTTGCCTCGGGACGACCTTTCTCGACATGCACGGGGCGAACGGGGATGCAAACGCATGGATGGCGCAGACGCGCGAGCTCGTCGCTCGTTGCGAGCTTACACCGCGCTTGGGCGTTGGGCCGAATAAGATCGCCGCGCGGGCGGCGGCGTACGTCGCCGACGGCACGATCTGCGAGTACGGCGCGGAGCGCGAGCTGCTCGCGCCGCTGCCGTTGAATCTGCTGGAGGTCGATCCGGAGACGATCGAGCGGCTCGCGCTGCTGGGCATCGCGCGGCTCGGCGATCTGGCGCGGCTGCCGCACGGACCGTTCGTGCGCCGTTTCGGCACCGTGGCGGCGCGCTGGCACGCGCTGGCGAACGGTTGCGATCGAACGCCCTTCGTGCCGCGCGGTCACGCTGTGGCTATCGAAGCCTCGATTTTCGGGGAAGGACATGTCGCCGACGAGACCCAGGTATTCTTCGCCCTGCGTGTGCTGCTGGCACGTATCTGCGCCGATCTCGAGCGCTGCGGCAAACGTGCCGGCGCGCTGCGGTTGGAGATCGAGCTGGAAGACGCGCAAACGCATGCCTTCGACGTAACGCTCGCGACGCCGACCGCGCACGAGCGCACGATGCTCGATCTGCTGCGCGCAAAGCTCGAAGGCGCAACCTTCTCCGCCGCCATTGTCGGGCTGCGCGTGCAGGCGTGCCGGCTCGAAGAAGGAGGGGAGGCGCAAGCGCTTTTTGCCGCTGACGACCTCGATCCGCAACGAGTGGCAGTGGCGATCGCACGGCTCGAAGCGGCGCTAGGCAACGGCGTTTCGCGAGCCCGCACGCGTGAGGCGCACCTGCTGGAAGAGCGGTTCGCCTACGAACCGTTCGCGCCGCCCGCGCGCGTGATGTTTGAAGAAGCGCAAGCGGAGAGCGAGCTCGTTCCACAGTTGCGATTGCTGCAGGTACGAGAAGTTTCCGTGCAGCTGCGCGGCGGAGAGCCGGCAGTCGTCGATCGGCGAGCAGTGCATGAATGCGTGGGACCATGGCGCATTGCAGAACGCCCGCATCTGCCGTCTCCGGTGGAGCGCGACGAATACGACGTCGTGCTGGATGACGGAACATTCGCCCGCATCTACCGGCAAGGGACGCACTGGTACCTTCGCGGCGTCTACGAGTAGCATGTATGCTGAGCTGCACTGCTGGTCGAATTTCACATTTTTGCAAGGTGGGTCGCATCCCGAAGAGTTGATCGAGCGCGCGGCCGATCTCGGCTTGGCTGCAATCGCTTTAACCGACCGCGACGGGCTCTACGGAATAGTGCGCTTTGGTGCGCATGCCCGTCAACGTTGCGTTGCCGCAATCGTCGGCAGCGAACTTACCTTCGAAGACGGCTCGCGCATCGTGCTGCTCGTCGAAAACGAGCGTGGATACGCGCATCTTTGCGAACTTATATCCGCTGCGCAACTGCGTGGAAGCAAAGGCGACGCGCGCTTGCGATGGGAAGATCTCCAAGGCCGCAGCGAAGGGCTGATCGCGCTCTCCGGCGGTCCGTGCGGCCGCGTTGAGCGCGCGCTCGCCGGCGATGGGCCCCGCGCGGCGGCGCGAGAAGCGGAGCGCCTGTGCGCGCTGTTCGGCGAGCGATTCTATCTCGAGCTCCAACAGCATTTAACGCCCGAAGAGACACAGCGCAACCTGCAGCTCGTGCGCCTGGGGAAAGAGCACCGGCTCCCCTACGTCGCGACCAACGGAGTCGTCTACGCCGCCAAGTCCGATGCGTTGCTCGCCGACGTGCTCGCCTGCGTACAAAGCGGCACGACGCTCCAAGATGCACGGGCCGATAACGCGTTGCGGCCCAATGCGGAATATCATCTCAAGGCGCCGGCTTCGATGCGGCGTCTCTTCGCGGAATATCCCGACGCGATCGAACACAGCATTACCATCGCGCGACGCTGCGGCTTTCGTCTCGAGCGATTGCGGGGGCAATTCCCGCTCTTTGCGGTCCCGGACGGCATGACGCCTCAAAGCTATCTTCGCAAGCTCGTCTACGAAGGCGCCGCGCGACGTTACGCGACTC
>JASHPI010000115.1 GCA_030038215.1 Vulcanimicrobiota bacterium
AGCGCTTCGATCGGCCTGACGACCGGCGTGAGCCAGGTTCGCTCGCCCTGGAAGACGCGCGCCATGTAAAGCCCAACGGGCTTGGTCAGCGCGAGGACGATCAGAAAGAAGACGATCGCCTGCAGCCAGCCGATTGCGGTCATAGCGCCCTAGAACTTCTCCGGACGGAGCATGGCGAACACGAGATAAACGAGCCCCGCCAGCGTGAGAACGAGACCGAGCACGTCGTCAAACTGCAAGGCCTTACACCTTCTCGCAGCCCAAGACGTAGAGGTCCAGCACGACAAAGCACACGATGGTCAGGACGACGATCCCTATTTCGAGCAGCATCTCGCCTCTAAGCATACCTGGGCGCCCCGCCCCTGCCAGCCGCCGAACGGATGATCCGAATGGACGGCGGCCGCTCAATAGAGCACCGAGAGGCCGGCGCCGACGTAGTGCTGCGTCTGCCCCGCGAGCAGCGTCGGCGAATCGCCATACTCCAGGTCCAGCTGCAAGTTGGGACCTAGATCGCGGATGTAGCCGCCGTCGATGAGGCTCTTGGCTCCAAGGTTGGGCGCGGTCCGGCTGTAGTACGCGTACTCGGCGAAGAGCGACGAGTTCTGCGGCAGGGCGGCCGAAACGACGACCGAGGGTACCCAGGCAAAATATGAGGCGACGCGCCCAGGAGCGGTAAACGCGCTCAGTGCGTTCGCGCTGACCGTGCCTGCCAAACTCCAGGTCGAGTTCAGCGTGTAGGTCCAGTTGAAATCGCCGCTGTACTGCGTGCGACCCGCGGTGAACGGATTGTCGCCAGTCGGGAACGAGACGACCGTGCCCACACCCCAGACGGCTTTGGACGTGTAGCCCAGCTCGTACTTGGCGCCGACGTTCGCGTCGCTCCATCCGTCGACCAAGCTCGCGCCCACCGAGGAACGCTCGAACGACGGCGCTCCGACCGTGAACTCGAGGTGCGGATCGAAGGTCCCGATTCGCAGAAACGCCTGCGGGTACGCTGCCGTATTCCCTCCGCCGGGACCGGTCGTCACCGTGTTCGACCAACCGGTTTCCAACAATGCGTGATGCGGACGGACGGTGCAAGGCGAGGTCGTAACCGTCGGCCGATCGACGAGCGTCGCGATCGGTCCGCACGGGTCGCTGGCAGCCGCAGGCGTCGGCGACGGCGCCGGGCTCTGCGCCCGAGCAGTTGCCGCACGTGTCAGAGCGCCGAGTGCCAACCCTGCAACCAGCAGAAAGCGCTGCGTGACGCCGCCTCAGTTATCGTTCCCGAAGAACTGGATCGCGTCCATGCCGAACGTCGTTTGGTAGGCTTTCGTGCCGTTATCCCACGGGAACACGCCCGGCCTGAAGGCCTTTTCGATGCGAAACTCCGGCCGCATCATCAGCTTTGGATTGATGTAGTGAGTGATCCCCCACGTTAGGCTGCCGTAAGAGGTTGCAAAGCCAGAGCGCTCGCCGCGAGGATCGTTGAGGTAGTCGAGGCGGAAGACGGCAAAGTCGTTGGGCGAGAACTTGTACGCCAGATAATCGACCGCTCCGACCGCTTCCGACAACCCAGGCAGAAATGCACCCGGGCCGCCGCCCGCGCCTAAGTACAGCGGGCCGCCGCCGGCGACGTTGTAGTTATTGATCGTTCCACCGACGTACGCATTGTGCTCGTAGATGTAATAGCCCTCGAGCTCGTTTTGGAACTCCGGATTGAAAACATGCGTCCAGGTAACGTTCTGCTGCTGCAGGTCGTCGTGGCCCCAAGTGAGCGGTTCGACCGTATGCGTAATCTGACTGTAGTACGTGCCGTATTCGTACGTTTTGAAGTTCGAACCGTCGAAGGAGTGCGAATCGACGCCAAAAAGGATGGAATCGCGGTTCGAATGCGAGACCCAACGTCCGATCAGCAGAAAGGTAGGGAAGTGCTGCGAGCCGTTCCAGCATGCCGTATCGTCGCCGCAGTGCACTCCGTACTGAATCGTCCAATAATTGCTAAGCTTAGTGGAAAAGAGCGCCCCCATCTGGGTATAGGCGTCGAAATCGAACATCAGCGAATGCGTGTACAGAAAGTTCTGCGGTGCCAATTGCGCTTCGATATCGGGTGGCGAAATATAGCGCCCTATCTCGAGCGTCGTTCCTTCGCCCCATCGCGGGAAGTAGAGGATACCGTACGCTTCGACGGGATCGTAGCCGTTAGTTTGATTGCGCAGCAACAGTTGGTTGCTAAACACGCCTTGCATCGTCGTCCAGCGGTAGTCTACTCCGTATAGGTTGCTCAAACGGAAGCCCCAATCGAAGTGATCGGTCTGCGTCGTGTCGGGCTGGCGCTCGAAACGCAGCACAAACTGATCGAGCTGCGGCTGGTTCGGAACGTCGTTGTACGTTAGGGGATAATTCGAGAACTGGGAAGTGCTTATCTCGACCCCAGGATCGATCCACCCATACGCGCGCAGGCCTGCCGCGGTTGGAACGCCGATCGTCGGCCCGAGGAACTCTCCGCCGCTCGGGAAGAGCGGATCGAAGGGCTGCGGCAGGGCGCGCCGGATGGGCGCGCCTGAAGGCGCCGGACTCGGCTGCAGGAGTGGTGCCGGTGAAGGCGACGGGGTGCTCTGCGCGCGCGCGTTCAGAGGTGCAAACGCGCAGGCGAGAACGGCCCCCGCGCCGATCAAGCGCCGGATCGAGAAGTCAAGCATCACCCCTCAAGCTTACGATTGCGCATTCTGGGGGCGCCAGCCGCCGAACGGATGATCCGTTAGGACGCTGCCGCGCTAACGGCTTCTCTCCTATAATCGCCGTACGACATGCCCTGGTTCAATGCAGCCGTCTTCCTCGTGGTGCTGCTGCTCGCGGCCGCACCGCTGGCGCGCTACATGCAGGGCCTCTTCGAGGCGCCGGTTCGATGGCGAATAGAAGCCGTTCTCTACCGATGGTGCGGGGTCGATCCGGAGCACGAGATGGGATGGGCCGAGTATGCCGTCGCCGCGCTCGCTCTCTCATTGGCCGCTACGCTTGCCGGCTACGCCATCATGCGCACGCAGCAGTGGCAGGGGCCATTCTTCAATCCTCAGGGTTTTCCGAACGTCGATCCGTGGATCGCGTGGAACACCGCGGTCAGCTTCGTCACGACCACCGACTGGCAGTTCTACAGCGGCGAGAGCACGATGAGCTACCTCTCGCAGATGGGCGCGCTGGCGTGGTTGAACTTCGTCGCCGGTGCGATTGGTCTGGCCGCGGGCGTCGCTGTCATTCGCGGATTCGCCCGCAAGAACTCCGCAACGCTCGGGAACTTTTGGGTCGACTGCACGCGCAGTTTATATGGCGTGTTGCTGCCCCTCTGCGTGCTCTTCGGGCTACTCTATGCATCGCAAGGCATCCCTCAAAACTTTTCGCGCTATCTCACGGCGATCAACGCGCAGGGCTTCACGCAGAGCATTACCGGCGGCCCAATGGCGTCGCAGGAGGCGCCAAAACTGGTGGGCGGGAACGGCGGCGGATTCGTCGGTGCCAACTCGGCGTCGCCCAACGAGAACCCCGACGGCGTCACCAACCTCTTCGAGCTGCTTGCGATCTGGCTGATCCCCGCGGCCTTTCCACTGCTGTTCGGGCGAATGACCGGGCAGCAGCGCGCGGGGCGAGCACTGCTCGTAACGATGCTGGTTCTCGGCGTCGGCTCCTTTGCGGGAGCCCAGCTCGCGGAACAGGCCGGCAACCCGATCGTGCACGCGCTCGGCGTAACGGGCGGAAACATGGAGGGTAAGGAAGTCCGTTTCGGCGTTGCCAACGCCGGATTGTCGCTGGCAGTCGCAACCGATTCGGGCACCGGCTCCTCGAACTTTGCGTACGATTCGCTGACGCCGCTCGGCGGGCTTTTTGCGATGCTCAACCTGCAGTTTGCCGAGGTCATCTTCGGCGGCGTCGGCAGCGGCTTATATGGCCTGCTCGTCTTCGCGGTCGTCACCGTCTTTTTGGCCGGGCTGATGGTCGGCCGCACGCCCGAGTATCTAGGAAAGAAGATCGAGCGGCGCGAGGTCCAGTTCGCGATGCTAGCCGTACTCATCTTCCCATGCATCATCCTGTTCGCAACGGCGGTCGCGGTCCTCATCCCGCAGGGAACGGCCACGCTCACGAATGCGGGGCCGCACGGATTCTCGGAGATCTTGTACGCGTTCTGCTCGGGAGCCGCCAACAATGGTTCGGCGTTCGCCGGTCTCGGTCCAAACGTGTTCTATAACGTCGCTATCGGCTTGATCATGCTCGGCGGCCGGTTCTTGGTGCTGATTCCGACGTTAGCGTTGGCGGGAGCCTTGGCCGCGCGACCGACCAACGAGCTCACGCACGCCGGTACGTTTCGCACCGATGATGCGCTTTTCGTCGCGCTCTTGATCGGCGTGATCCTGCTTGTCGGCGCCTTGACGTTCTTTCCGGCCGATATCCTCGGGCCGATCGTCGAACACTTCGAGATGCACGCGGGCACGACATATTAGCGTGTCGCCCGGCGAATCACCGGGACCACGGTAAACGTACTGGCAGCCAGCGTGGCCAGCGCTACTGCGAATGCGGCGTCGATGATCGCCTCGCGGTACGGGACCCACGCCGGGAGCGCTAATGCCAGCACGAGCGAGAGGGCGCCGCGCATCCCTGCGACCCGAACGACGTCGATCCACGCCCGCGGATAGGGACCGGGCAGGAGCAGACCGCCGACGGCAAACCGCGCCACCGCAATCGCGACCAAACAGGTCACCACGAAGATCGGTTCCTGCAGCACCCGTCCGATCGCCAAAGACGCACCGACCATGAAGAATACCAACACGTTGGCAAGCAGCGCGCTGACGTCCCAGAACCGGTTGACGTCTTCGGCGATGCTCAGCGTAATCCAGTGTCGCTCGAAGTAGCGCAGCGCGATCCCGCAAGCAATCGTGGCAAAGATCCCCGGCATATGCAGATAATCTGCGGCGAAATAGGCGCCGTACGAGCCAACGATCGTTGCAACGATTTGAACGCCGGCATTGCGGCTCAAGCGGAGCATTCGTGCAATGACGAAGGCAAGCGCGACCCCCAACAGCACCGCGCCGGCCGCTCCCGCCAGCGTGATCAGAACCACGAGCGCGATCGCACCGCCCGAGGGCGTCATTAGGGTCAGCGCCACCAGGACGCCGCGGTAGAGCGCGACCGCGACCGCGTCGTTGAAGAGCGACTCGCATTCGACGATGGTCACCAGGGTTCTCGGCACTTTCAGCCGGCGAAAGATCGCCACCACCGCGATCGGATCGGTGGCGCAGAGGATCGCGCCGGTCAGCAACGCCGGCCCGAAGGGCACGCGCACTACCGCGAGGGCGCCGGCGACGATCAGCGCCGTGAGCAGCACGCCCGGCCCGGCCAGCGTCGCGATTGCCACCCAGTTGCGCGCGATCGCCTTGTAGCTGAGATTCCACGCTGCTTCGAAGAGCAGGACCGGGAGGAAGACGTAGAGCGTCGCGTGACCGAGCGCGTATGCGAAGCGATCCGGCTCGATGAGCCCGTAGCCCACACCCAGGCCGACGATGAGGATAATCTGCCAGAGCCTCACGTGTGCTGACGGCTAATGGGTGTGCGTGAAGTTGCCGACGCGCGTGACGCTTGAGATCGCGGAGATGGCGCGGCGCATCCCCAGCGGATGATGCGGCCGTCCGACCGCCGCGAAGTAAAGCTCCGGATCGATGTTCAGCGTGCGCGTCTGCACCATCGCAACCCGAACCTCGCGAAGGAAGGTCTCCATCGCGGCGATTTCATCGGCATCGTCGGTGACACCCGGATGCGTGAGCAGGTTCAGGCTAACGCGTACGCCGCGGTCGACCGCCAAGCGGACCGACTCGAGCACGTCGTCGAGCGCGTAGCCTGCCGGTCGATAGTAGGCGGCGTAGGTGCGCGGCCGAAAGGAGTTGAGGCTGATGCGAACGGCTTGCAAGCCGGCATCGATGCAGCGCTCGAGTGCCGCCGGCTGACTGCCGTTCGTGTTCGCGTTGATCGTCCCGTTCGAACGCGCATTGCGAATCAGCTCTATCGCGCGCGCGATCGCGATCGAGCGCAGCAGCGGCTCGCCCTCGCAGCCCTGGCCGAAGGAAACGATTCCGTCTTGCACGCGTTCCAGGTGATGGGTGGCGACGCGCGCCAGGTCTTCCGCCGTTGCTTCCTCCGCGATTCGTGCCTGGGGTGAAGCGATGCCGCCTCCTGGATCCAGCTCCGAGATGCAGCCGATGCAACGCGCGTTGCACTTCGGCGATACCGGCAACGCCGCTTCGCCTCGCTCGAGAAAGACGTTTTGCGCGGTGAAGCAGCCGTATTCGCGCGCGCAGAGCGCCACCTGCGCCAGCACGCGGTTGTGCGGATCCTGCTTTAGGCGTCGATCGAGCAGCGCTTCGAGCCGGCCTGGCGCGAAGAAGCGCGGCTCCCAATCTTCGCTCTCGTCGGTCTTCATAGCAGCGACGTGCAGCCGATCGTCCACGGTGCAAGCGAACGTGTAGCCGAAGAGCGGAAGCGCGGGCGCTCCGCGCTCGCCGGCATACGCCGGCAGCAGCAAGCGCGTGTACCCGGCCGGCAGCGCGACGGCGAGCGCGTTGCGCCCGGCAATCGGACCGATCGTGGTCAGCGGTCGCCGCCCTGGAAGCGCGAACTGCGCGGTGCCGGCCGGCGCAGGAATCAGCTCGTCGAGCGATACCTCGCGAACCAGGCCACCATCACCGAGCGGCGCGGGTGACGTGTCGAAATAGATGCTTCCATCGAACCCGCACGACGCGAGGCCGATCGCCGTGCTAACCGCCGGCGCCAAAATCGACCTGCACTTCCGTATCGAAGACGCGCACCGCCGGACCGCTCAGGTATGCGCGGGCGCGCCCGTCCCATTCGACCGCAAGTTGTCCCCCCGGTACGCGCACCTCGACCGGCGAGACGAGCAGCTTGCGCTCCAGCGCCGCCACCGCACAGGCTACTGCTCCGGTACCGCAGGCCATGGTCAAACCGACCCCGCGTTCCCAGTGGCGCACGCGCAGCGATCCGTCACCTTCGAGCGCGGCGACATGCACGTTCACGCCGTCGGGAAAGAGCGGCGAGCCTTGCAGCTGCTGCGCGACTGTTACCAGATCGACGTCGTCGACTCGTTCGGAAAACAGCACGACGTGCGGATTGCCGAGCTCGACGAAGGACGCCTCGCCCGCCGCCATTGACCGCATTGCGGAGATGCGCGGCTCGCCCATCCCTACGCGAACCGAATATTCGGGTTCGCGCGCCATGATCTGGGTCTCGATCAGTCCGGCTTCGGTTTCAAAGGCTATACGATCGCCTTCGCCGGCTTCATCGACCCAGCGCGCGGCGCAGCGAATGCCGTTGCCGCACATCTCGGCCTCGCTCCCGTCGGCGTTGATGGTTCGCATCCGCAGGTCGGCTATCGCGGATGACTCGATGGCGATGACGCCGTCGGCGCCGATACCCGCGTGCCGATCGCAGGCCCACCGCGCGAACGACGTAAGGTCGCGGACACGTGCCGTTCGTTGATCGAGGATCACGAAGTCGTTCCGCGTCCCGTGCATCTTGGTGACGGGCACGCGCATGATTATTGGACGTTCACTGTTTGGCCGGAGAGACGTCGGCCTGCGCGGTCGCGTCGTTTGACGAAACCGCCACGTGCGTACCCGGAGATATCGTCGAGATCGCGTGCTTGTAGACGAGGTGCGCCTTGCCTTCATACTCGAGCAGCACGGTGAACGGATCGTATCCCCTGACGACGCCGCGGAGCTGGAAGCCGTTCATCAAGTACACGACGACGGCAGTTCCCTGTCGCTTGCATTCGGTGAGAAACGCATCCTGCAAACCGGTGGCCATTGCGTGAAGATCACCGCTTCGCAGACCATCCGAGCTTTTCCCTCACCACCGCCGCGACCGCGTCGGGCGCAAGCCAGATCGTCCCCGGTTCGCTGCGAAACCAGGCTCGCTGGCGGCGCGCGTAGCGGCGCGTGGCACGTTCGAGCGACGCGCTCAGTTCGCGCTGCGTGCTCCAGCCGCGTAAATACGCGAGGGCTTGCGGGTAGCCGACCGCGCTCGCGGCCACGGCATCGTTGCCGATTCGCTCCGCTTCCTCGAGTAGACCGGTCGCCAGCATGCGTCGCGTTCGCTCCGCGATTCGTCGATCGATCTCGGTCCACGGAACGTCCAGGAACACCGTAAGCCATTCGACACCCTCGCCGGCGAGCGCAATTGCCGTTGCGTCGCCACGTCGCGCCGCCGGCGCAGCTAGTGCGATCTCCAGCGCGCGCAGCACACGATAAGTGTCGCCGGGATGAAGCGCCGCCGCGCGGTGAGAATCGCGCAGACGCAGCCAGTCGTGGAGAAACTCGGGCGGATGAACGCGCGCCTCGAAGGCAAGCCGATCGCGCAGCGATTCATCGAACTGGGGCGCAAGCGTGACGCCGCCCGTCAGGGCGCGGATGTAGAACCCGGTCCCTCCGGCGACGATCGCGCGTTTTCCGCGTCGTCGAATCGCGCGAATTGCTTCGAGCGCGTCGCTCGCGTACCGCGCTGCCGAATAGCGCTCGTGCGGATCCAAAATGCCGACGAGATGGTGCTCGACTTCGCCGAGCTGATCCGGCGAAGGCATCGCGGTGCCGATCGGCATGCCGCGATAGATCTGCCGCGAGTCGGCGCCGACGATCTCCGCGTCGAACTCGCGGGCCAGCTGGATTGCGAGGTCCGTCTTCCCGCTCGCCGTGGACCCGGCGATGATGAGAAGACCCTCGCTAAACACGTTTGAACATGCGCGCGATCTCCTCGGCGCGCAGGCGCACCATGGTGGGACGACCGTGGGGGCAGTGCATCGGGTTCGCGCACCCCTGCAAACGCTCGAGCAGCGTGGCCATCTCTTCGGGCTCGAGGCGTTCGCCGGCCACCGTCACCGAATGGCAGGCCAGCGATGCCCAAATGCGCTCGCGCACGTCGCGCTGTTTGGGTGTTTCCGTGAGATCGTCGAGGAAACCGGAGAGATCGAAGGGGCGCGCACGGTAGCCGGCCGGCATCGCGAGGATCCGATAGCTGCGCTCGCCAAACGGCTCTATCTCGAGGCCACCCTCGTTCAAGAACTCGATGATGCGGTCAAGCTCGGCGCTCTGAGCTTGATCGAGCTCGACGACCTGCGGCACCAGCAACGGTTCGCTGGGCGAGTGCTCCTGGGCGCGCGCGAGGATCGCTTCGTAGGCGACGCGCTCGTGTGCGGCGTGCTGGTCGATGAGAATCAGCGAGTCGCCGTCGCTGGCGAGCACGAAAGTGTTGGCAAGCTGCGCCAGCACGTGCAGCCCACGAGACGCCGTCTCCGCATCGTCGAGAGCCGCTCCGAGGAGCGAGATGGTCGCCGCGCCGCCGGCAATATCGCGAACGCGCGCCGTGGCGTGATCGTTGAGCGTGGCTGCGATCGCGCGGCGAACGACATCGAAAACTTGGTTGCCGTAGCGCAGACGGACGTCGCTCTTGGTCGGGTGCACGTTCGGGTCGACTTGCTCCGCCGGCAGGTCGAGAAAAATCGCACCGTACGGATGACGCCCGATCATCGCGAAGGTCGAGTATCCGCTCGTCCACGCTCCGGCCAGCAGCGTGCTGCGCAGCAGTCGGCCGTTCACGAAGAGCAACTGCATGCGCCGGTCGGCGCGATCGTGGCCCGGAGCGCTGACGAAGCCGCGCAGTTCACCATCGAGCACGCGCCCAGGCGCGACGTTGAGCGCCAGCAGCGGAGCAGCCGCGTCGCGTCCGAAGACCATCGCAAGCCGCTCGCGTACGTCGTCACTGGCCGGCATCACCCAGACCTCTTTGCCGTCGTGGCGCAGCGCAAACGATATCTGCGGATAGGCAAGCGCGAAGCTCGAAAGCCACGACGAGATGCGATTGAACTCGGCGCTCGGCGAGCGAAGATACTCGCGC
>JASHPI010000116.1 GCA_030038215.1 Vulcanimicrobiota bacterium
GCGGCCGAGGGGATGTGCTCGCTGGTAAGCGTGATCACGCCGATCACGGCGACCATGAGGATCAGCGCGGTCACTTCGAAGGGCAGGATGTGCACCGTGAAGAGCGCCTTGCCGAAATCGGCGACGCTGCCGAAAACACCGGGCGTGCCCACCGGTCCGCCGGGTGAGGCCGCCGTCGCCGGCGGCGCGGGCGCCGCAGCGATTGCATGGATGACAAAGACGAGCGCGCTCAACACGACGATCCCGGCCGGCAGCCATATCATCGGCAAACGGTTCGGTCCGGCCGAAAACGGTGCGACGCCGCTGCTCAGGAGCGCGATAACGAACACGAAGAGCACCAGGATCGCGCCGGAGTAGACGATGATCTGGATGACGGCCAAGAACTCGGCGGACAGCGTCACGTAAAAGACGGCCAGCGTCGCGAAATTCACCAAGAGGGCGACGACGCTATAGACGGGCTTGCGCGCCGAGATCGTCCAGACGGCGCTTGCAACCAGGATCGTGCCGAGTACCCAAAATCCGATCACGGCGCTTCCTGCGGCGGTTTGAGGATCGCGAGACCTTTGCGCTGCGTCTTGAGCACTTCACCGCGCCAGGTGGCGGAATAGCCCTTCGCGACGTCAACCGTAGACTTAATCTCGGCGACGCGACCCAAGTCGCCGGGAATGCCGCCCGGCCGTTCGTCCGGCGGCGTACCGACTCCGGCTGCGCGCGGCACGAGCAGCCGATCCTTGTCGTAGACGAAGGAGCCGCGCCGATAATCCGCCATTTCGAAACGCGGCGTCAACACGATAGCATCCGTCGGGCACGCCTCCTCGCACATCCCGCAAAAGATGCAGCGCAGTTCGTCGATCTCGTAGCGGGCCGCGTACCGCTCTCCCGGCGATCGGCGGTCCGTGGGTGCGTTCTCCGCTCCGATCACCGTTATGGCATTGGCCGGGCAGACGCTCGAGCAGAGCTCGCAGCCGATGCAACGCTCCTTGCCGTCGCCGTAGCGGCGCAGCTCGTGGAGACCGTGGAAGCGCGGCGCGTGCTGCTTCTTCACCGAGGGATATTGAATCGTCGGCTTGCGGCGGAACATGTAACCGAACGTAATCGATAATCCACGCAGGAGCGCTCCGACGTTGAACAGGTGCTTTCGCGTCATTCCATCCTTAGCCATGATACGCCACGACGATCGCAGTGATGACGAGGTTGAGCACGGCCACCGGAAGCAAAACCTTCCAGCCGAAGGCCATCAGCCGGTCGTACCGCAGCCGCGGCAGCGTCGCGCGCAGCCAGATGTAGAAGAACATGAAGCAGCAGACCTTCAAGATGAACCAGACGACGCCCGGAACCATCGTCAGCCCGAACGGCGCATTCCATCCACCGAAGAACAGCAGCGCCGCGATGCACGACACCGTCAGCATGTTGACGTATTCAGCGATGAAGAACAGGCCGAAGCGCAGCCCGGAATACTCGGTATGGAAGCCGGCAACGAGCTCCGTCTCGGCTTCAACCAAGTCGAAGGGAGCGCGGTTCGTCTCCGCGACGGCCGTGATGACATAGATGAGAAAACCAAAGAACTGCGGGACGACGAACCACCAGCGCACTTGGGCGTTCACGATGCCGTCGAGCGAAGTCGTCCCGGCCAAAATCAGCACGCCCACGAACGAAAGTGCCATTGCCAGCTCGTAGCTGATCATTTGTGCGGTCGAGCGCACGCTGCCGAGCAGCGGATACTTCGATCCCGACGCCCAGCCGCCCAGGGAGATCCCGTACACGCCGATCGACGCGATTGCGAGAATCAATAAGATGCCGGCATTGACGTTGCCGATCGCCCAAGTAGCACCGGTACTCGATGCTCCGAACGGAATGACGGCATAGACGGAAAACGCGGTCAGCAGCGAGATGAAGGGCGCGAGCTTGTAAATCAGCGGATCGGCGGTCTTGGGCGTGAGATCCTCCTTCAGCATGAGTTTGGCGGCGTCGGCTGCCGGCTGCATCAAGCCCCAAGGACCGACGCGGTTGGGTCCCGGGCGCAGCTGCATCCAGCCCAGCACTTTGCGCTCGACCAACATCGCATATGCGAACGACGTTACGACGACGAACAGCAGGATTGCCGATTTGATCAGGACCTCCAACCACCACGGCATCGTCTACGCCCGCATTCCAGCCAGCCGTGGATCGTGAAGCCACGTTCCGCCACCGGAGAGGATTCGGCTTGCGCGCCCGTTGCGCGGTGCGAGATTCTGCTCGCTTTCGAAACGCTCGTCTCCGAAGGAAAAATCTTGCGGCACTCTCGCGGCATGCCCGATCACGGCGTGATCGAGCTCCTCGAGCGATGGCATCGCGACGTCGAGCTGTTCGGCAAGTCCGAGCATCAGCTCGAAATCGGAGAGGACGAACTCGGGCGCCGCGAGGGACGCATTGACCGCAAGGACGTCGCCGGCGAGACCGATCGTCGTGCCGTTCTTTTCGAAGGCGCTCGTCGTGGGAAGTACCAGCGTAGCGTGCTGCGCGGTTTCGGTCATGAACAGCTCGCTGACGACAAGGAACGATACAGCGTCGAGCGCCTTAGCGGTCGCCGCCGGATCCGGCGCATTGCGCAGCGGATTCGTCCCGAAGATGGACAGAACCGCCAGCTTGCCGTTGCGCGCGTCTTCGAACATCCCGAAGGTATCTCGACCGCGGTCGACAGGCTCGTAGCCGGGACCGCTACGCGGAAGCATGCCCATGGCTTCCGCCCCGCGCGCGTTGCCTTGTTCGCCGGCAATATACGTTGAAAGGTCGGCAAC
>JASHPI010000117.1 GCA_030038215.1 Vulcanimicrobiota bacterium
CAGGCTTTGGTAAACTCCTCACGCGTAATGCCTGGCCCGTTCTCGAAACCGACGCCGTGCGCGCGAAAGTACACGGCGAGATCACGTGCCGCATGCTGGGCGATGTTGTAGAGGATGGTGGCCTCCCCGACGTCATTTTCGACGGTAGTTATGAGCAGCGTGGCCGCATCCAAAAGCGTCCCGAGCGTTCCGACCCACGATTGTGAATCGTGGCTGGAGCGAAAGTAGGCCAGCACCGGGTAGGCAAGATGCGTCTCCATCAATGAGGCGCACCACATCTCGGCACCGCGCATGAGTGCCGGCAGGTCGCGCATGATGCCGGTCCGCCCGGCGATTGCAAGCAGCGCAACCCCGCTCGGCGGGCTCCCGGCGCGTGCCGCGATTGAAACGACGAATTGCTCGCGTGTCTGAAACGCGCCGAATATTGCAAAAAGGTAGGCCGTCGTGATCGACACGATGCTGAAGCCGGATGCGCCGGCGAAGAGCGAGAACATGCGCGTGAACCCGGTGGCGCCGACGAAGTCGCCGAACCCGATCGTAAAGAACGACGTGCCCGCAAAATAAACCGCTTCGCCGAAGCTATGGAGCTGGGGGTGCATTTGGCTGCGCAGGGCGTAGAAGATCGCGCCGTATCCGAGCAGCAGCAGCGAAGACCACAACACGATGTTCGCGATGAGATAAAACGGTGCGAAGGCGGCGAGAAAGTTCTCGCGCTTGTAGGGATCGTCGCGGCGTATGAAGAGCACGAGACGCGGCCACATCCACCACAACGCGCGCGAGTTGTAGAAACTCGGCCGTAACCGGCGCCCGACCGAGCGCGGGACAATGACCGATTGAAAGACGTCGCCGAAGGTGATGGCGATGAGCAGCACCCCCACAATCACGAGTGCAATGCGATCCATCCGCGCATGATTCAACTCGAGTGCGGAGAAGGCTTGCTCATGGGCGTGACGCTTGTTACCGGCCCGGTGCGCTCGGGGAAGAGCCGCTATGTGGTCGAGATCGCGCAGGCTTCGGGCAGGCGCGTCAGCTACGTCGCGACTTCAACGCGCGACGAGAGCGACGGCGAGTGGAACGCGCGGCTTGCGCGTCACGTGCACGACCGTCCGGCGAGTTGGGAATCGATCGAGAGCGCATCGCTTGGACACCAGGCGCTGACCGCGCTCTTTCGTGACGGCCTGGACGAGCAGTGCATCGTGGTCGATGCGCTCGGCACGTGGGTCGCGGCGCGGATCGCAACGCATATCGACGTGCTTGAACGTGATTTTGCGGCATTTGAGACGCAGATAGACGAAGAAGCTACAGATCTTGCGCAAGCTATGCTCGAATCGCGTGCCCAGGTCGTCGTCGTCGCCGAAGAGGTCGGCTGGGATATCGTGCCGGTCGCTCCTTCAGCGCGGCTCTTTCGCGACGTCCTCGGCCGCATGAAGCAACGCCTCGCTGCCGGCGCCGACGCGGTGTTTTTGGTCGTCTGCGGATTCGCGCTCGACCTGCGCGCGCTCGGTTCTACCTTTTAGCGAAGGCGCGCGTGGAGTCGGCGCTCTTACTCGTAGCACTCTTCGGCGGTGTGATCGTTTCTTCGATCATCGCACAAAAATTACGTGTACCCTATCCGATCGCGTTTGTCGTCATCGGCCTCGCGGTGGCGTTCATTCCAGGCGTGCCGGCGCCGTCGGTCAATCCGACTCTGCTCTTTGACGTCGTGTTGCCGCCGCTGCTCTTTTCCGGCGGTTGGACCACCGATTGGTATGACTTCAAGCGCAACATTGGCTCGATCTCGACCTTGGCGGTCGGACTCGTGCTGTTTACAACCGCCGTTGTTGCCGTACTCGCGCATCAGCTCGCGGGGTTCGGCTGGGCCGCGGCCTTTACGCTCGGCGCGATCGTATCGCCGCCCGACGCCGTTGCAGCCGAAGCGATCTTCGAGCGCATGGCCGTACCGCGACGTATCGCGGCGATTTTGACCGGCGAAGGCTTGGTCAACGATGGTACGGCACTCGTGCTCTATCGCTTCGCGGTAGCTGCCGCCGTGACGGGGGCATTCTCGCTGGCGCATGCCTCAATCGCGTTCTTTTACAACGTCGTCGCCGGTATCGCATGCGGAATTGTGGTCGGCGTGATCATCGAACTCGTCATGCACGTCCTCGCGCGAGCGAACGTGGAAGACGCCGGCGTCGCCAATGTTGTTGGGCTGCTCGCGCCCTATGCCGCCTATCTGCCCGCCGATGCGATCGGTGCATCCGGGGTGCTCTCTGCCGTGGCGGCCGGCATCTACGTAAGCCGGCGTTCGCAGACGATCTTCACGCCGGAAGGACGCGTGATTGCGAGCGGCGTGTGGCAAGTTATGCTGCTGCTGCTCAACGGCTTGGTCTTTTTGCTGATCGGTTTGGAGCTGCCGAGCTTAGTGCGCTCCCTGCCGGAGGCAGTAGGACACTACCTTTGGTTTGCGGTCGTTGTGAGCGCGGCCGTGATCGTCGTGCGCTTAGCCTTTGTGTTTCCGGTTGCGCGGTTGCGGCGCATGATCCCGGGGGTTGCAAAGAACGATCCGTTGCCGTCGTGGCAAGCCTTGCTGGTCATCGGTTGGAGCGGCATGCGCGGCATCGTTTCGCTGGCGGCAGCGCTCGCGCTACCGTTTTTCGACGCGGCCGGCACACCGCTTCCGAACCGATCAGCGATCATCTTCATCACACTGTGCGTAATCGTCGTGACACTGCTCTTACACGGCGCGACGCTCGCGCCGTTGATCGGTTGGCTCGGCATTAGTGAGACCGACGCGCGTCGAGGTCAGGAGATTGCGCTTCGCGTGCAGGCGCTGCAGGAGGGCCTACGCTACTTGCGCTCGATTGAGGATACGCTGCAGACGCCGGGCGAAATCGAAGCCGCTGGGCGCCTTCTCGGCGAGTACGAACGCCGGATCGCGCATTTACAGGGACACGCAAACGAGATGGAAGCCGAGCGCGACGCAGCTGACGAGCGCGAGTCGGATCGCCGCCTCGAGTTAGCGGCGCTGGACGCGGAGCGGCGCGAGATCGGGCGACTGCGCCGCAGCGGCCAGATCCCCGACGATGTCTATCAGACGATCGAATACGACCTGGACTTGGCGGGCCTACGGCTCCATTGACGGACTTGTTGCGGGGGCAGGCGATGCGGGCGATCCGGTTGCGGCCGGCGACGCGGTTGCAGGTGCGGCCGCGGTCGGGCCGGGGCTCGCGGTGTAGCCGGGAGGCAGATAGGTCGGCTCGATCGATACCTCCGGCGTCGGCGTTGCCGGCGGGGGCAACGTCGGCACCGCATCGGGCTTGGTAACCGAAACGAGTCGTAGGAAGCCGGCCTGTGCGGTGACGTCCTTCTTCACACGCAGCGTCGTGCTGTCAGTGGTGAAGCCGGGCATGCGCGCTGTGACAACTTGTAGGCCTGTTGGTACGTGCGGCAGCGTGAATGCGCCCTGCGCATCGGCGGTGACCACGAAAAGCGATCCAACCGAGACGATGGCGTTGGCGATCGGCCGGTTCGTGGTGGCATCGAGCACGCGGCCGGTGACGCCCCCATAATCTTGATTGCCGACAATGCCGTTGTTGCAACTATCGCCCATCGTGAGGAGAAGGACGAGGCCAAGAACCACTCTGCGCATGCTCCCTCCCTACTATTGGATGAACGCCGAGGCCTTTACGCTGGTTCCAAAGGGGCCAAAGCCTGTGGTGCACCAAGCCATTGGGGAGGCGATTGGCAGGGCTTGTGAAAAAAATCACAAGCCATGAATCCGTATGGACCGGTTGCGATCTATCTGTGCGTCGCGCTTGCTGCCGCCTTGCTCTTCACGTTTTTGCCGGGGCTTCTCGGCCGCGCGAAACCGAATCCGCAAAAGCAAGAGGCTTATGAATGCGGTGTCGAGCCGACCTCGGCGGTCTCCGGCCGGTTTCCGGTGCGATTTTATTTGATTGCGATGCTCTTCGTCATCTTCGATGTTGAAGCTGCCTCGTTCTATCCCTGGGCCGTGAAGATGCATGCCTTGCGCGTGTTCGGGTTGCTCGAGATGGTCGTCTTTGTGATCGTGCTCGCGATCGGGTACGCGTATGTATGGAAGAAGGGAGGCTTCGCGTGGAGATAGGACCGGGTCAATTCTTGCTCGCCCGGCTCGACGACGTCGCGCGTTGGGCGCAGAGTTCGTCGGTGTGGCCGCTTACGATGGGTTTGGCGTGTTGCGCGATCGAGATGATGACGGTCACTTCGGCGGAGTACGACATCGCGCGCTTGGGCTCGGAGGTCTTTCGCAGCTCGCCGCGTCAAGCGGACCTCATGATCGTCTCGGGTCGCGTCGCGCAGAAGATGGCGCCGGTGGTGAAACGTCTCTACGATCAGATGGCCGATCCAAAATGGGTGATTTCGATGGGCGCATGTGCGAGCTCCGGTGGCGTTTTTGATAACTACGCCGTCGTGCAAGGCGTCGACACGATCATTCCGGTCGACGTGTATGTTCCCGGCTGTCCACCGACTCCCGACGGATTGTTATACGCCGTCAATTTGATTCAGCAACAGATTCGTGAAGGCGGTCGCGGCGGGATTCTCGCGCGATCGTAAGGAGCTTCCGTGCCTAGCACACAAACACCGCCGATTGCGGGAACCGCGATCGATCCGCCTAGCGTGCGCCC
>JASHPI010000118.1 GCA_030038215.1 Vulcanimicrobiota bacterium
CCTTTGTGCAAAGCGAATCCGTAGCGCGGATCCTCGCGATCGAGATCGACCATCAACGCGTCGCGATGGACCTTTGCGACGATCGACGCGGCCGCCACGACGGCGCATCGGGCATCGCCGTGGATCAGCGGCTCTTGTGGTCCGACGAATGACCGGATGCGAACGGCGTCGGTGATGAGGTATTCGGGCACGAACGCGAGACTGGCGATCGCCCGCTCCATCGCGAGAACGCTCGCCCAGTAGATGTTGAGACGATCGATTTCGGCCACGCAGGCGCTGCCGACTGCCCAGGCAATCGCCTGCATTTTCACGAGTTCGGCGATCTGCGCCCGAAGTTCCGGGCGCACCTGTTTGGAGTCGTTCAGTCCCTTGATCAAGAGCGGTTCGGCGGCGACGACACACGCCGCGACGACCGGACCTGCGAGCGGGCCGCGGCCGACCTCGTCGATGCCGCCGATCAGAGAAAAGCCCCGCTCGCGCGCGGCGTACTCGAAACGGTGCAAGCGGTGCAGCCGGCGCCGCTCGCGTTCGTACGCATTGCGAGCCTTACGCTGCTTCGGCGTCATCAGGAGACTCGAACGAGATGCGTCCGAAGGCACCTTCGTTCAACGCACGGATATACGATTGCGCGGCATTGTGATAGTCGATCTCGCCTCCGCGGCGCATGAATCCTCGCGCCGCCGCAAAGGCGTGCGGACTCGGGATGCGCGTGTGCGGATCGCGTGCGCTAAGCCAGCTATAGAACGCCGCAGCCACGCGCTGGGGGTCGTATCGATCGTGCGGCAGCGCGCCGCAGATCGCCAGCTTCCATTGCGCGCTCGCGTCGAGCCTGGTGGGAGGAAGCACGCCGGGCGTATCCATCAGCTCGACCCCGGGTGCCAGCCGAAACCACTGGAGCTGACGCGTCACCCCTGCACGATTGGCCGTCTTCGCCACGGCCCGCCGCATCAATCCATTCACGATCGACGATTTCCCCGAGTTCGGTATCCCGATAATGAGGGCCCGCGATATGCCTTTGAACGCGGTCCCGGCGGCGAGTCGGGTGACGGTGGTCGCGACGCGCGCGACGCTGCGGGGTTGCCGGCCGTCGACGGCAACCGCACGCAGGCCGTGCCGAGCAAAATCGTCGAGCCAGCGCTTCGTCGTCGCCGAATCGGCTAAGTCTTCGCGGCTCAGGGTGAGAATGCGCGTCCGGCGCCCAGCCAGCGCGTCGAGGGCAAGGTTGCGCCCGCTGCGCGGTATTCGCGCGTCGACGACCTCGACGATGATGTCGATCGCAGCGAGGGATTCGCGCATTCGGCGCACGGCCTTGGCCATGTGACCGGGGTACCAACCAGCGATCGCCTCCGACTCCGAGCCCATCACTTTCCTGAGTTCCCCGCTAACGGGTCACAGACTCCCTAGGACGCGCGGCGGCCAGATCCCGGCGACGGCTCGCCCGATCACCTGGTCGTCCGCGACCGAACCAAAGAAGCGCGAGTCCTCGCTTTCGGCGCGATTGTCGCCGAGTACGTACACCGAGGACGCGGGAACCGTGACCTGCCCAAACGTGCGGTCATCAGGATGTTGTACGTACGGTTCATCGAGCTTGACGCCGTCGACGTAGACCTGGCCGCGATCGATGCGGATACGGTCGCCGGGAAGTCCGATGACTCGCTTGATGAAGATCGCGCGCGAGTCATCCTGCGCCGCTCGAAGGGCGCCATCGTGGCGGAACGCAATGATGTCACCGCGTCGGGGCGTGCCGAAGCGGTACGCAAAGGTGTTGATCAAAACGTACTCCCCGGAGTGGATGTGCGGCTCCATTGAGAGACCCGAGACTTGCGGCATGCGCACGAAGAACGCTGCGATCAGCAGCGCGAGCACCACGAGCTGCAACGCCAGGTTTGCAACCGATCGCCGTCGCAGGAAGCGGACCACGCGCTTCGAGTTCGCACGAGGCCGCGTAAGTGCCTCCGGTTAGGGCGAGCCTAAAGGATTCGAGCCTGCGAGGGAGGCCAGAAGATCAGGAAGGCACGACCGGTGAAGCCCGCGCGTTCGCCGGCGCGGGGACCGCTGGCGAAGCGCCCGCTATCTTGCGCAAAGCCCCAGATGTGTGAGTCCTCCGAATCGTTGCGATTGTCGCCTAACATGACGTAGCAGTGCGGCGGGATGCGATCGGGCGCGCTCCACTGCGCGGCCGGGGGCACGTTCGCCGAGGATGAGTCGAGGCGCTGCCAACCGGCGCCGTAGCTCACGTAGATGCCGTAGTTGCGCACTTCGAGGTTGTATTCGGGCTTATCGGCAGTGAATGGCTCTTTGAGCGCGACTCCGTTGAGATATACGACCCCGCGATCGATGCGAAGTTGATCCCCAGGCAGCCCGATCACGCGCTTGATGAAATCGTCAGGAGTGGGAACCGGCGGCGGGAAGACGACGATGTCGCCTTCGCGCGGCGCATGGAAGCGATACTCGAACTTGTCAACCAGCAGGACGTCGTGAATCTGCAGGGTCGGCAGCATGGAACCCGAGGGAATGTAGTAGGTCCGCGCCACGAAGCTGATCAGAACCCATGCCGCCAAACCGGCGACGATGAATGGATCCAAAAACTCTCGCGCAATGGCAGTGCTGCGGCCCGACGAGCCGGCCACGACCGGACGCAGCGAAAGGACCGCCCGCGCGACCGCAATCACTGCGACGATGACGAGAAGCTCAGAAGGCGTCATGGAACCTCCAGGGCGTGCATTCGATTCAGAGGCCAGAGAATCAAGAACGCTCTGCCGACGAATCTGGCGCGAACGTTCTGCCGCGCCAGCGGCCCGGCCGCAAAGGTTCCGCTGGTCTGTGCGAATCCCCAGACATGGGAGTCGTCGGAGTAGTTGCGGTTATCGCCGAGTACGAAGTAAAAGCCCTTGGGGATACGATTCGGGGCCTGCCAAAAGGCTTTTGGCGGAACGTTCGCCGCACGCGGATCGAGCCGCTTACCGTCGACGTCGATTCCGTACTGCCTGATGGATAAGTCGTAGCGCGGCGGCTGGTTCTCGTACGGTTCGCGGAGGGCCCTGCCGTTGCGGTAGACCACGCCGTTGTAAATCGAGAGCGTGTCTCCCGGCAAGCCGATCACGCGCTTGACGAAGTCATTGCCGTTCGCCGCGACCGGCGGCACGAAGATCGCGACCTCGCCGGCCGCCGGAGCGTGCAGGCGGTACGCGATTTCATCGACCAGCAGCACGTCGCGTACCTGGAGCGTCGGAACCATCGAGACCGAGGGAATGTAAAACGTGCGCACGACAAACGTGATTAAAAAGAGTGCGATCAGCCCGGCGGCGATCAGGGCGTCGAGCGAGTCGCGTGCAATTGCGGCCGGCGTATGCGCACTGCCGGCGGCAAAGGGTTTCGTCGAGAGCGCGGCTCGTGCGACCGCGAAGGCGCAGACCAGACCGAGAAGCTGCAGCGGTGTCAGTTTCCGCGCGCTTTCTTCTCCTTGATTCGCGCGGCTTTGCCGACCTTGTCGCTTAGATAGTAGAGCCGGCTGCGGGAGACCACACCCCGCCTGCCGACCTCGATGCGCTCGACCCGAGGGCTATGCAGGAGAAAGGTCTTCTCGACGCCGACCCCGTGCGCGACGCGCCGAACGGTGATCGATTCGCCCGCCCCGCCGCCTTTGCGCACGGTCACGACGCCCTCGAACATCTGCGTGCGCTCTTTGCCGCCCTCGATGACCTTGGAGTAGACCTTAACGGTATCACCGGGACGGAATTGAGGAAGGCCGTCCTTGAGCTGATCGCGATTGAGGACATCGATGACGTTCATAACTCTATCCTGAATAGTCGTGCGCCTAGGGAGGCGTGCGCAATGAATAGCCGGGCGCGGGGCCCGGCACAACTTCCGTATCCTATCATGCGCCTTCCTCGTGGCGCAAGGCGCCGCCGAGGAGATCCTGTCGGCGGCTCGCGGTCCGTAGGCGCGACTGCTCCCGTCGCCACTCTGCGATCTTGGCGTGGTCGCCGGAGAGAAGAACCGGCGGAACTTCGACGCCGCGAAAGACTGCGGGGCGAGTAAAGCTCGGGTAGTCGAGCAGACCGGCCGCGAAAGACTCGTGCTCGAGGGATTCGGGACGCACCGCGCCGGCCACGAGGCGGACCGTCGCGTCCATGAAAGCAAGCGCTGGAATCTCTCCGCCCGTCAGCACGAAATCGCCGAGCGAGTACTCTTCGATCGGGTAGAGCGCGCCGAGGCGGTCGTCGATCCCTTCGTAGTGGCCGCAGACGACGACCAGGCGTTCGAGCTGCGAGAAACGCTCTACGTCGCGCTGTTGAAGGGGGCGGCCGCTTGGGGACGGCACGACGATCAGGCGCCGCTCGCCCGGCGGCGCTTCACGCGTGATGCGGTCGAGCGCGCGGGCAATCGGCTCGATGCGCAAGACCATCCCGGCGCCGCCGCCGTAGGGCGCGTCGTCGGCGCGTTCGCCCGCCGCCAGCTCGTCCAAGAGGTGGTGATACCGAACGGAGACGAGCCCGGCTTCGATCGCGCGTCCGACGATCGAGAGACCCACGAAGGGTGCGAAGACCTCCGGGAAGAGCGTGACGACGTCGACCGTGAACATGGGGCAGCAATGTTCCCCAATGCGACGGCGGCAAACTCCTGAAAGAGGGTGACGCGCGCGAAAGCGCCATGGCGGCGCTTGGACGGCGAGATTTCGCGCAAGCCGAACGCGAGATCGCGGCGCTCCTCGCGCAGTCAGGTCTCTCGGCGTCGGAACGCGCCTTTCTGTTGAACAAGCGGGGCGTCGCGCGCATCGGCATTGGATCGCCCCAGGGGGCCCGCGAGGATTTCAACGCGGCGCTCGAGCTCCTGCCCTCGCACGCCCCGGCGCTGACGAATCTCGGAAACCTGCTGCTGGAGGAGGGCGATGTCGATGGGGCGATTGTGCGCTACCGCGCCGCGATTGCCGCCGACCGCGAGTATGCGATCGCCTACCTCAACCTCGGCGTCGCGTATAAAAAGTCCGGACGCATTGCCGAAGGCGTGCGCGCGTTGCGCGAAGCCCAACGCTTGGAGCAAAAGGCACGCAAAAACGCTAGCGCTTTGAGTTGGCGGTCGTTTCGGAGGTCGTGATTCCTTCCAGATACTCGAAAAGCTGCGGTAGCGTAATCTTCTCGAGCGCGGTCTGTTCCTGAATCGGCGCGCCGTCCTCGCCTTCGTCGCGAATGTAGCAACGCGTTTCGACGCCTTGCTCGCTCTCGCTGACGAAAGAGACCGCAAAACCGCGCCCCGGCATTTCGTCGTAAATGCGCATCGTCTGCGGGTTGAGGATCTCGATCGAATGCGCCCGATTTTGCGCGTCGAAGATCAGGATCTTCAGATACTCGAAGTTGGTAACCTCGATCAACCCGACGACAAAAACGTTCTTGGTGGAAAAGAATTCATGACCGCGTTTGCTGCGAGACGAAACTTCATAGAAGACCCGGTGCGCAACGAACCGGTTGAGGATCTTCCGCAGCGTCGCCAGCGAGGCCAGCGTTTCGGTGCGGTTGCCGCGTGTATAGATGATCTTCACGGGCGGGCACTGGTGCTTGCACGGCTATGCAGGTAAGCCCTGCCGCGGGAGTGTGGAACCGCGGCGGGAAGCATAACCGCTAATGTTCTCCGTACCCGACATCCTGGTGGTTTCAATCCTCGCGCTCTTGCTTTTTGGGCCCGACCGTTTGCCGAAGATCATGCGCCAGGCGGGCCGCTTCATGCGCGAGGTCCAAAGCACGTCGCAGTCGTTCATCGCCGAAATGGAACGCGCCGCCGACGCCGGCGAGCGTCCGGCGCCGTCCCCCGCGCCGCATGCCGAGGAGCCGGGCTCGGGTCCATCCTTGCCCGTCCAGCCCTCAGGCCTCGAGGGTCCCGAGAATCCCTAAATGTTGAAGTTTTGCCTGAGCTCGTTGACGCGCTGCCGGACGAACGACCGCGCGTGAGAGTGGAGGCGCTCCTTTTGCTCGTCGGGGAGCCGGCGGTAGACCATATATCCGGCTGCGGATAAGAGTCCGCCCAGCACCGCCACCAGGATCACCTTGCCGGCCTCGCCGGCGTCGCTCTCGTCGGGTTCGCCTCGCGACCCAAAGTTTTGATAGCCGTTGCCAGGAACCGAACTCGACCACTGCGGCTCGGATGGCGTCGTGCGGAAACCCTCAGACATGATGTACGTCTCCTGTAGTCGGTTGTTACCCGTTTGACCGTGCCGTGTTTCGCTCGTCCGCCTCGCGCTTATGCGAAAGCCGGATATGTTCGGGGTACTGGCGAGCGAGTTGCTCGATCGAGAGCTCGGCCGTCGCAACGATCGCGCGCAAGGCTTCGTCGTCCCGCCTCGCCTTGGGCCACTCTAGACGAAAGGGTTTCTGGGTTGCCTCGAGGGCGATGCGGGCGTATCGTTCGAGGCCCAAGCGCGCCGCCTGAAGGATCGCGGATGCAGCCGCGCAGACCACGTCATCGGTCTCGACGGCGTATCCAACGTGACCGCGGGCCGTGATCGCCGAGACCCGATCGCGGGCATCTCGATGGAACGTCACGCTGAGCACGGGCGTTCCGCTACGGCAGGCTGATCTTGGTGATCTTGACCTCGGCGAAGCGCTGGCGGTGACCCCGCAGCTTGCGAACGCGCTTCTTGGGCTTGTATCGAAAGACCAGGATCTTTTTGTCCTGAGCCTGGCGGAGCACCGTTCCGGCGACCGAAGCTCCGCTGAGCGTGGGCGCCCCGACCCGCACGTCACTACCGCTGCCGGCGAGAACGACCTTATCGAAGGTGACGTTGGAACCGACCTCGCTCTCAAGCAGGTCGCAGCGGATGACGTCTCCCTCGGCGACTCTATATTGTTTGCCGCCGCTCTCAATGATCGCGTACATGACTTCGGTACGATAGCAGGGCGGCGTGGGGGTGTCAAATGGCGCCCCAGGCGGCCGCGCTCGCTTCCTCGCCGGTAGAGACCAGGCTCGAAGGAGCATGCGCGAAGCTCGGCCAGGGTATATTCGGCCATCGTTGCTTGTGAATCGGAGGTGCGCGATGGTGCGCAACAAGCTTGGGTTGCCGCTCGTCACGGTCGGACTGCTAACCGGAATTGCTGCCTGTTCGGGCAGCCAAAGCGCGGGTACCGGCGCGCTCCCCGGATTCGCGCCGGCGCCGGACCGTCTGGCGCCGCAGCCGCCGCCCACCCCGCCGGTCAGCGCGCCGGTCGAGATTCCTTACCCCTACGCCAACACGTGGACGACGACCACCTGGACCGGCCCAACCGCCAAGCCGGTGACGACCAAAGGCCGGGACGACGGAACAACCACCGTAAAGTTCGCGCTGGACCACAAGACCGGCAAATACGACGTTCTCGAGATCATTAAATCGAGAACCGGCTACACCGAAGTGCTCAACTCGGCGATCGGCTTTCTGTACCATGACGGTGGAATCGCACAGATCATTCTTTCGGACAACTATTCGTATGTCGACGGTCCCTTCGTTGAAACCGGCATGGACACATATCCAAGCGGCGAAAACTCGTTCGACTTTCCGCTGCATTCGGGGCGTCGCTGGAGTGCTGCGGCCGCGCATGTGTCGTACGTGAACCAACATGAGTCGGGATCGAACGCCTTTTCGGAGAACACGGCCTACACCGAGGCGGCGGATGGAACGTATAAGAGCCAGACCTCGTTCTCTGAGCTTAACGGGCAGAAGAATCAAGATAACTACGCCTCGACGACCAGCGTCTCTCTCAAAGACGCGTCGCTCTACACGCTCTCGGAGCGGGCTGCCGGCTACAATAAGCTGACGCAGACGTTCGAGCTCCCCACGGCCAACCACATTGAGGTTGTCTCGACCGGCAAAAAGCCGCTGCCGTTCAAGCCGGGCAAAGTCGAGGTTCCGGACTGGTATCCCGGGCATGGACCGCTGCCGAGCACGCTCTACTCCGACAACTACAGCGTCATTGGCATGACGAAGGCGCCCGCGTCGTGCGGAAAGTGGGCGGGCAAGGCATCGAGTGAAGTAGTTGAAGACTTTGCAAACTTGGATCCGGTCCAAGGCTTTTACGATACATATCGAGCCGAATACTACCTGAACAAGCTCGCGAAGGGCCAATACTGGTTTTCGTGCATCATCGAAAAATACACCAACGATACCTACGCTGACGGCTGGGCGATGAGCGCCGGCGACTGGGGAAGGCTCACGTCGCAACAAATCGGCACGGAAATCCTGCTTGCACGCGGCGCAGAGCGTGACGCGCAGATGCTACCTCAAGCGATGGGCGGCGTCCCGTCCTTGGCCTTTCCGTCGCGGCTCTTTCACGCTCGCCAACTCGTGAGCGGCACGTAAGCCTTCTTCGAACGCGCGTACCGCGTTGAGCTCGGCAGCATCTTTGGCGCCGCCGACCACGCGGTAGGGAACGGCCAGTGGGGCGATGACCGAGAGCAGCGCATCGTTGCGTTCCTGGCCGGCGGCGATCACGACGGTGTCGGCCCGCACGACTCGCTCCTCGCCGGCGGCGTCACGAAAGCGCACGCCGTCGGCGAGAATCACCTCGTAACGCGCGTCGGTGAAAAACTGCACCCCGGCCGAGCGTAGCGCGCCCAGCACCGCCCAGCGCGTCGTCTTGCCGATCGACTCGCCGATCCGCGCGCCGCGACGAAAGAGCGCGACCTCCTTGCGACCGACGACGAGCAGCCCGGCCTCGGGCGCTGCTAAGCCCTGTTCGTAGAGAAAGCGGGTGCTTTCGTCGACGTTCGCTTCGCCGTAACTCAAGTAATGCGCCACGTCGACACCGATACCGCCGGCACCCACGATCGCGACGCGCTCGCCGGAAACGCGGTCGTGCAGCAGCGCGTCGGCGTACGAGACGACATTCGGCAAGTCGGCACCCGCCAGCGCGACGCGGCGTGGGACGACGCCGGTCGCCAGAACGATGCCGTCGAATGCGCGCAGGCTCGATCGATCCCCGGCGGCGATGCGGTGATTCAGGCGCACGATGACGCCTAGGCGCGCCAGCTCGTTGGTGAAGTAACGAATCGTCTCGCCAAAGTCGTGCTTACCCGGAATGCGTCGTGCCATCCGAAACTGGCCGCCGAGCTCCGCGTCGGCCTCGAAAAGCTCGACGCGATGTCCCAGAGCAGCCAGTGCACGCGCCGCCTCCATGCCGGCCGGGCCGCCGCCGATTACGGCGAAACGCCCAGGTTCGTGTGCGCGGTCCTCGACGCCCTCGGGGAACTCGAGTTCGCGCACGGCGCGCGGATTGACCATGCACGTGATGGGTTCGTCGAGCAGCGAGCGATCGAGACAAGCTTGGTTGCAAGCGATGCAGGTGTTGACCAGCGCCGCCTCGCCTCGCGCGGCCTTCTGGACGATCTGTGCATCGGCCAGAAAGGGCCGCGCCATCGAAACAAAATCGACGCTGCCCGCGGCCAGCACACCGTCCGCCATGGCTAGGCTGTTGATGCGATTGCTCGCGATGACCGGCAGATCACCGACCGCGCTCTTCACCGCGGCCGCGACGCGAACCCAAACGCCATTGGGAACCATTTGCTGAACGGTTGGAATCGGCGATTCATGCCAGCCGATGCCGACGTTCAGCGCGTCGACGCCGTCGCTGGCCAACGCGCGCGCGAAGGAAAGCGTCTCCTCGTCGCTGGTCGAGTCCTTCATCAAATCCGCGCCGGAGATGCGGAAGATGACCGGAAAGTCGCGTCCTACGCGTTCTCGGATCGCGCCCAGCACAGCGCGCGGCAGCTTCATGCGGCGCTCCAAATCCCCGCCCCACGCGTCCTCGCGCCGATTCGTGAGCGGCGATACGAACTGGTTGAGCAGATAACCCTCCGACGCCATGACCTCCACGGCGTCGAATCCAAGCGCGCGTGCGCGCTCGGCGCCGCGCGCGAAATCAACAATCGTGGCGAGGATCTCCTCCTCGCTCAGCGCATGCGGCGGGTCCGGCGAGAAACGCGACGCAACGGCTGACGGCGCGACGGGCTGCAGGCCGAATGAGGCGAAAAAAGCGTAACGCCCGGCGTGGAAGAGCTGCAGGGCGATGCGCCCATTCGCATCGTGCACGGCCTCAACGGCGCGACGCAGCGGCGGGGCGCCGGCGGAATCGTTGATGAAGCTATAGTTTCGGCCGCCCGCGCCCACGCGGCTCACCGATGAGCCCCCGGTAACGATAAGCCCTGCACCGCCGCGCGCGCGTTCGGCGTAGAACGCCGCCAGCGCGGCTCCCTCCGATTCAACCCCTAAGTGCATCGAGCCCATGATGATGCGATTAGGAAGCGCAAGCGTTCCGATTGCGCCCGCTCGCAAAGCGTGTTCGAACATTGCGTGCTTTACAGGGTTCCTAAATCGTCAACGGCGGCGACGCATCCGCGTAGAAAGGCGGTGCGATCACGCTCAGGCCGCCGTCAACGCAGATCGTCTGGCCGGTGATGTACTCCGATTCGGGCGCCAACAGAAAGGCGATCGTGTCGGCAACCTCTTGCGGTGTGCCCATGCGGGCCTTCGGAATTTTGGCAAGGACCGAATCGATCGGCGGCATCCCGGGGACCCGCTCGTAGAAATACGCGCATGATTCGGTGTCGATCAGCCCCCCGCTCACCGCGTTGACGTTGATGCCGTACGGCGCAAACTCGACCGCCATGTAGCGTACCCAGGCTTCGACGGCGGCTTTGTTCGATCCAAGATTCGCGTATGTTGGATAGGCGCGTGCGCTGCCGTAGCTGGAGAGGACCACGATGCGACCGCCATCGCGCATCAGCTTGACCGCGCGCTGTGCGCCGAGCACGAAGGCGCGCACGTTCAAGTCGAACGATCGGTCCAGGTTGTGCGCCTTCAGCTCGAGGATTTTTTTGAAAGAACTGGCGGCTGCATTTGAGACGAAGAGATCCAGCCGTCCGAACTCTCTCTCGAGGAGTTCGAACAGGTGCTCGACGCCGTCGAGGCTCTCCATATCGGCCTGCACCGCGACCGCCGTGGAGCCAAGCGCCTCGATTTCGGCCACCGTCGCCGCGGCGGCGGTGGCGTTGCGGTTATAGTTGACGACGATGTTCGCGCCCCCGCGCGCCAGGGTCAGCGCCAAAGCCTTGCCGATCCCACGCGAGCTGCCCGTGATCAGCGCTATTTTGTTCTCGAACCGTTTCATGCGTTCTCCAGCACCTCGCGTGCGATGATCGTTTTCTGAATCTCGTTGGTTCCTTCTTCGAAGCGCTGTGCTCGGGCGTCCCGATAGACGCGCTCGATTGCATTCGGCTGCCAGAAGCCGACGCCGCCATGGATCTGCAACGCGCGGTCGGTGACGCGTGTCAACATGTCGACGGCTTGGAGCTTTGACATCGAGGAGAGCATCGATGCGCGAGCCTCGCCGTCCTCCCAAGCCTGCGCCGCGCGCAGCACCAGCGCCCGCGCCGCTTCGATATCGGTTGCATTCTCGGCGATCATGAAGCGGATGGCTTGGCGTTGGGTCAGCTTCTTACCGAACGTCTCGCGTTGGCACGCATAGGCAATCGCGAGCTCGTGCGCGCGCCGCGCTAGGCCGACGCAGCTCATTGCGACCGAGATCCGGCTGGGCGTCAGAAAGCCGCCGAGTGCGATCTCCAATCCTTCACCCTCGGCCCCCAGGCGGTTGGCGACGGGAACCGGCGTGCGATCGAAAATCAGGTGTCCGTGGTCGGTTCCACGCACGCCCATCGATTCGTCCATCTCGAGGACCGTCGCTCCGGGTGAATGGCGATCCACCAACAATGCCACCGTCCCATCGGCGCCGTGGGTACCGGCAACGCGCGCGAAGAGCAGCCAGTAATCACAGATCGTGCCGAAGGTGATCAAGTGCTTTTCGCCGCTCAAGTAGTACGTAGCCCCGTCGCGTACGACGCTGCACCGAAGGTCGGCGCCGGTGCCGGCAGTCGGCTCGGTGAGCGTAAAGGCGACCTTGATTTCGCCCTGGATCGATGGGATCACGAAGGTTTGCCGTTGCTCGTCGGTCGCGAAGCGGTCCATGGCGCGCCACGTTCCGTTGACGACGTGGACGATCATGCGAAGCGACGCATGCGACATCGAGAAGAGCTCGAGCAGCTCCAGATAACGGCTAAAGGGCACGCCGCGTCCGCCGTAGGCGGACGGCGCCGCGAGCGAGAGATAGCCTCGCTCGCGCAGCTCATCCCAAAGCGCGAGAGGAACGCGCCGCTCGCGTTCGATGCGCGCCGCCCAAGCTTCGGCGGGTCCGGCGACATACGCCGCGATCTCGTCCTTGAGCGCCGCGAACGACACTAGACGCTCTGCTTGACGCGTTCGTGCGGCCGTAGCGTCTTGGCGCGCTCGCGGAGGACGTATTTTTGGATCTTTCCCGACGGTGTGCGCGGCATCTCGCCGATGATTTCCAACCGCTCGGGCCAGTAGTGTTTGGCGACTTGACAGGCATCGAGGTAGTGCCGCATTCCGTCGAAGTCGAGCGAAGCGCCGCCGCGCAGCACGACAAAGGCACAGGCACGCTCGCCGAGGCGTTCGTCGGCCATTGCGACGATGGCGACCTCGGTAATCGCCGGATGATCCCCGAGCAGCTGCTCCATCTCGGCGACCGGAATCTTCTCACCGCCGCGATTGATGACGTCGCGCACGCGACCGGTAATGCGAATGTATCCAGACTCATCGATCATGCCTAAATCGCCGGTACGAAACCAGCCGTCGGGGGTAAAGGCGGCGGCCGTCCAATCAGGATGATCGGCATAGCCCGCGAACATCGTCGGCGAGTCTACTTCAAAGTGGCCCTCTTCGCCGGGCGGCAGCGTGCGTCCATCGGTGCTGGTGATGCGCAACGCAATGCCGCGCAGCGCTCGGCCATCGGTGCCCCAAACCTTCGCCGGTTCGTCGGTCGGCGCGCTCAGCGATCCGAGACACGACTCCGTTGTTCCCCATGCGCCGCAGACGGCGGTTGCCAAGGTGCGCGTCGCGCGTTCGGCCAAACTGCGTGGGACGGCCGCGCCGGTCGCAACGAAGATGCGCAGCGCCGCCGGCGGGCGCGCTCCCTCGTCGACCGCCTTCACGACGTCGGCGAGAAACGGCGTCGCAGCCTGCACGAAGGTCCCGTCCCAATCGTTGAGAGCCCGTAGCGCGCGCGGCGCGTTCCACACCGGTTGAAGAATCTGTGGGACGCCCATTACGATCGCAAGCCACATCCCGTAGAGAAATCCGGTTTGGTGCGCGAGCGGCGACGGGATGAAGATGCGATCGCCCGAGTGCAAGCCGAGATGCTCGATCTCCATCGCGGCCGCGCGCATCAAAACGTCGTTGCGGTGCAGCACACCTTTCGGTTCGCCCGAGGTTCCCGAGGTGAAGAGCAGCTGTGCGGGCGCATCTGCAGGCGTGCGGCGCGCTTCGAGCGCCTGCAGATCGACGTGAAGCTCCGCGATGGTCTCCTCGAATCGCAGCCAGTGAAGACGTCCATTCTCGTTGTCGGCTGCCGGCAACGGGTGGCGTTTGCTTCCACCCGCCGAGACGACGACGTGCTCGAGGCACAGGGGGAGCTCTCCGTCGAAGGCCGACGCCTCGATCATGAGCGACGCGATTTCGTCGGCGTGACGGCGGCCGCGCGCTTCGCCGGGCAGGAAGAGCACGCGCGCCCGCGAGCGACGAAGGCAGAACGCCATCTCACGCTCGCGGAAGATCGGCATCAGCGGGCAGCAAACGGCGCCGGCGCGCAGCGCCGCCAATGCCACGACTACGAACTCGATGCAGTTGGGCAGTTGGAAAGCAACGCGCTCGCCGGGTTGCACGCCCAGATCCAAGAGCAGCATCGCCGTGCGGTCAACCCGGTCAACCAGCTCCTCCCACGTCAGCGTCACGTCGCGTTCGTCGCGTGCCTCGACGACGGCGAGGTCGAGCGGAGCCGCGTGTGCGCGCTCGCGCAGCAGATCGTAGAGCGGAATCTGTGCGGCGGCGCTGGGCTTGAGCATCGGCCGCGCGGGCACGCGAGCCGTTCGCTTCGAGTCCGCCGGCGTCTTCGAGATCGACATCGGAACGCCGATCGAGCGCATCGCCTCGAGAAAACGCGGATAGGAGATGCGATAAGCGTTCGGATAGGTGAGCGAACTCTGTCCTTGCGCGCGCGAGGCGGCGACCGCCAGCGACATCAAGATGCGGTGGTCGTTGAAGGAGGAGAGGTTGGCGCCGAACAGCTGTGAAACGCCACGCACGCTCAGACGATCCGCTTCCGATGTGATGCGGCCTCCCATGCGATTGAGCTGCAGCATCGCGGAGACCCGATCCGATTCCTTCAAGCGAACGTGCGCGACGTTCTCGAGGATCGTCTCGCCCTTCGCGAACGTGCCGAGCGTGCAGAGAATCGGTAGCATGTCGGGGATGTCGCGGCAATCGACGCGAACGCCGCGCAGTTCGACGCCGTCATGCTGCACTCGGAGCGCACCCGCTTGCGCATCGTAGCGCATCGGAAGCCCCATCTGCCCGGCGATCTCCATGAACGCTCCCTCGGGGTGGTCGGGAAGCTCGCCCGGAGGTTCCGATAGCCCGCGAAAGAGCACGTTGGAAGGATGAATTGCAGTCACGGCAAGACCGAAGGCCGCCGAGCCGATGTCGGGCGGAAGCACGACCGTGGCGGGCTGCGGCCGCTGCGCGGGCTCCACCTCGAAGCGGCGGTAATCCGATGACGCCAGCACGTGCAGATCGAAAGCGCGCATCATGTCGATCGTCAGCCGGATATAAGGACGTTCGTTCAACTCGCCGTCGACGTGGATAATCGTGCGCTCCCGCGCGAATGGCGCCAGCATTAGCAATCCCGAGATCCACTGCGAGAGCGTTCCCGGAATTACGATCTCGCCGCCGCGAGGTCGCTCCGGTACCACCGCAATCGGCGGGCAGCCGTTCGCCGAATCGAAGCGAACGCCGAGGTGCGCGAGCGCATCCAACAACGGTCCGACCGGACGTCGCTGGAAGTACTTCTGCGCCGTCAGCGCGATCGGGGCATCGGCCAGCGATGCAAGACCGATCATGAAGTAGAGCGTTGATCCCGAGCTGCCCACCGAGACGCTCTTGCGCCTGACGTGATAGGGACCGCCCGTGACGAGCAGCGTCGAACCATCGATCTGGATCTCTGTGCCGAGCGCGCGCAGGACGTCCATCGTGTACTTCACGTGGCGCGCGTCGGAGAGTCCGAGAATCCGGCTCGTCCCCGGCGCGAGCGACGCCAAGATCAGTGCGCGGTGCGCGTGGTACTTTGAGTTCGGTACCTCGACCTCGCCGATCAGCGGTCCACTTGTTCCCTTAACGAGAAGATGCATCAGCGCTGCCGCAAAGCAAGCTCACGACTCAGACTTCCCATCTCGGTGCTGCGCGCCCTGCCCGGCGTCACGTGGAGACAACTAGCGACGCGTTCTGGCCGCCGAAACCAAACGCATTGACTTGGAAGGCGGAGTACGCGTGAGGGCGCGCCTGTTTCGTGACTAGTTCAAAGCGCGTCTTCGGGTCGACGTGTTCCGTCCCGAGCGTGGGCGGAATGCGCTCGTCTCGCATCCCCATGATGCCCGCGACGATGCACATCGCTCCGGCGCTGGCCATGCTGTGACCGATGTGTCCCTTGATCGATGTTACGACCGCCGGCTCGCCGGCGTAGATCTCGCCGACGGCTTTGCCTTCCGCCGCGTCGCCTACGATGGTGCTGGTGGCGTGCGCGTATACGACGCGGCAAGTCGCTCCTGCGTCGCCCGCGCTCGCAAGCGCGTTGCGCATCGCCTCGATTTCGTATAACGCCGACGGATCGGGCGAGGTAATGTGATAGGCGTCGGCAACGCAGCCGTATCCGCGAATGCGAGCGAGCACGGGTGCACCGCGCGCGGCGGCGCGCTCCGTGCGTTCGAGCACGAGCATGGCCGCGCCGTCACCCATAACGAAGCCGTCGCGGTCGACGTCGAACGGACGCGACGCCGATGCTACGTCGGGATTACGCGAGAGCGCGCCCGCGCGCACCAGGCTCTCGTAGACCAGCGGGCTGAGCAGTGTTTCGCTGCCGCCGGCGACTGCCAGGTCGATCTCACCGCGCTCGATCATGCCCGCGGCGATGCCGATCGCATCGAGCGAGGAAGCGCATGCGGTGCTGATCGTCAGCTGCGGCCCGTGTAGATTCCACCGCATCGCAATGAGCGCGCACGCCATGTTTGGGATGACCAGCGCCATCAGCTTCGGCGTGACGGCTCGGCTGCCGTCCTCGAGAAACCGTGTCTGCGACTCGGCGACGAAGGGTAAACCGCCCATGGTGTTGCCGAGAATGACGGCCGTGCGTAGCGGTGGGTTGAGCTGCGCCTCTCGGAGCGCCTCGGCGGTCGCGACCAGCGCGTACTGCGTGAACCGATCCGTGTTGCGGAACGTTGCGGCCGGCAACGAGCTCTCCGCCAAAAAGCTGTCGGGGACGGCCGCCCAAAGGCCGTTTCCGGAGAGCGCCGAGGCGTGCGGTATGGGCGCAATCGCGCGACGCCCTTCGAGGAGATGCTGCCAGAACGACTCGGTGGTGCTGCCGACGGGCGAAACGATCCCCATACCGGTCACCGCGACATGCTCCATGCCGCTCTCATTCATGCAACGCGGCGCTCGTGTCCTAGTTCCCTCGCGCGCCGGTGCAGCGTTAACCCTCGTTAACCCAGGGAGCTGGCGGCATGAAGGGACCCGGGTACGTCGAAAGCGAGCGGCGTGGAGCGCAGGGTGAACGTACCTCAGTCGTACCGGTTGGTCCGTCGCGATGCTCGGGAGCGGCGTACGGTCGTCCGGCTGAAGAACGGAGCGACCTTCGGCGGCGAGGAGATCGCGATCTGCGCGGGTCCCTGCGCCGTCGAGTCGGCCGAACAGCTGGAACTGACGGCGCGGGCGGTAGCCCACGCCGGAGCCAACGTCCTGCGCGGCGGTGCGTACAAGCCGCGCACTTCCCCCTATTCGTTTCAAGGTCTGGGCGAAGAAGCGCTCAAGATGCTCCGCCACGCCGCCGACCTCTACGGTCTAGGCGTCGTGACCGAGGTGTTGGACCCGCGCGACGTCGAGAAAGTGGCGCAGTACGCCGATATGTTGCAGATCGGCACACGCAACATGCAAAACTTTTCGCTGCTCAGCGAAGTCGGCCGGATGCGGATGCCGGTTCTATTGAAGCGCGGCCTGGCTGCGACCGTTCAAGAGTGGCTGCTGGCGGCCGAATACATCTTGCTCGGCGGGAACGAAAGCGTCGTTCTATGCGAGCGCGGCGTACGGTCATTCGACGTCGCAACTCGCAACCTGCTCGATATTGCGGTCGTTCCGTTGCTCGAGGATCTGACGCACCTCCCGGTGATCGTCGATCCGTCGCACGCGATGGGCGTCGCGCGCCTTGTCCCTCCGATCGCCGTGGCCAGCATCGCCGCCGGGGCGCACGGGCTCCTGATCGAAGTCCACCCGGATCCGGCCAATGCACTCTCCGACGGCGCGCAGTCGCTCGATTGCGATCAGTTTACGCGGCTCATGGACGTGCTCGTACGCGCGGCCGAATTAAGCGGACGCAGGCTTCCGCGCAACGGACGGCGACCGCGGCCGGCGTCGGAATCAGCCATCGTGAGCGTCATCGAGTCCAGGGCGGTCCGCTAACGATCGCAGTGCCGAGTGCGCGGTGCGATCGAGCAGCAGCGGCGTGAAACTCGCATACCCGGCGTGCACGGCGCCGATATCGGTTCCGAGGGTCTCGCGGTCCGTCTCAAACGGCGATTCCCAAGCTCGATAATAAAGCGCTTTACCATCACGTTCTTCGCCGATCATCCGCCCGCAGATTCGCTTGCGCCCGAGGCGCGTTATCGCGATGCCCGCGATTGCGTCGAGCGGTAGATTTGGAACGTTGACGTTCGCATACCACGCCGCATCGTGCGGTCGATCGAAAGCCAGGGCGATGCAGCGGCGGGCGATTGCAGCCGCGCTCTCCCAATGACGCTTGGCGCTCGGGTCTTCATGATCGGACGCCAGCGAGACTGCAATCGCCGGAATACCTAGCAACGAGGCTTCAATCGCGCCCGCGACCGTGCCCGAGTAGTTGACGTCATCGGCGAGGTTGGGACCATGATTGATGCCGCTGACGACCAGTGCCGGGCGCGGGGAGAGTTCGGCGGACCCGAGAAAGACGCAGTCAGCCGGCGTTCCCGAACACGCGTAAGAGAGGATGCTTCCATCGTCACGCCGTTGCATCGTAATCGCTTCATCCGACGTGATCGCGTGCGAGATGCCGCTGCGATCGCCTGAAGGCGCGACGATCACCACGCAATGGTCGCGCGAGAGATTTTCGGCCAGCGCGCGAATACCCGGTGAGTCGATGCCATCGTCGTTGGTGATGAGAATTCTCACGTGAAAACGCCTTCGCAGCTGTTGGGGGCGCCGCCTGTGAGCGTCGGCGAGGCGCTCGACGGGGCTCCCTGGTCGGGCATCCATCTGCGGATCGTCGGGGCACTTGGAGTCGCCTGGATCCTGGACGGGTTCGAGACGACGGTCACCGGCCCGGTGCTTGCCAACGTCGCCCATGAGCTGCAGTTCAGCGGCGCGGCGGCGGCTTGGGTCAATCCAATCTACACGGTCGGCATGCTGGCCGGCGCCGTGATCTTCGGGCCGTTGGCCGATCGCCTCGGGCGACGCCGTCTCTTCATGCTTACGCTCGCAATCTATGCGATTGCGACCGTGCTTACCGGCTTCTCGTGGGACTTTCGATCGCTGGTCTTCTTCCGGTTTCTAACGGGGATCGGCATCGGAGGCGAGTACGGAGCCATCAACTCCGCGATCGAAGAGTTTACTCCCCCGCGTTACCGGGGGCGCGTCGACGGCGTCATCAACGCCTCGTGGAACATCGGCGCGGTGGTCGCCTCAGCCGCCGCTTTTGCCGCATTGGGCCTGCTGCCGACCGGAGCGTGGCGTGTGGTTTTTTGGTTCGGCGCCATCGTTGCGGTCGCCGTCGTCTTCGTGCGCACAAGCGTGCCGGAGTCACCTCGCTGGCTCTTCGCGCGCGGGCGCGTCGAGGAAGCGCGCGCCGTGGTGGCACGGCTCTTCTCCGCGGGCAGCGGCGCGGACGGTTCGTCCTCCGCTGCGCCGTCGGGGCAGCCGTTCGCAGGGGCAGGCTACGTGGCGGAGATCGCCCGTCTGTGGCAACGCACGCCGGCGCGCCTGCTGTTCTCTTTCGTGCTCAACCTCGCGCAAGTGATGCCGTACTACGGCATCCTCGCCATCGGCGGCCTGGCAATCTTCCCCGCCGTCGGCATCACCGGAAAGGCGATTCCGCTGCTCTATCTGCTCAGTGCCGCGACCGGTTTCGTGGGACAACTCGTGATGGCATGGTCGAGCGACGCATGGGGCAGACGGCCGACGATGCTGCTCTGCTTCACGGCCGCAGCGCTGCTCTGCGCGGCGCTCGCCGGCGCTCATACGACGAGCCTTTTCATCGTCGTCTTCGTGATCTTCGGAATGTTCAGCGCTGCCTGCGGTGCCGGCGCCTACGTCGTCATCAGCGAGCTGTTTCCGACCGATCTGCGCGCGACCGGAATAGGTCTCTCGGTCGCGATCGGGCGAATCGGTGCGATCGTAGCGCCGGTATTTTTCTTCGCCTTGAACGCGCGGGTCGGAGTAGGCGCGGTTTTCACTGCGATGGGCGCGATCTTCGGCGTCGGTGCGCTGGCGATGTTGTGGTGGTACCGTTACGGCGTCGAGGGGCGCGGGCGCTCGCTCGAAGAGATGCTCGAATTCGGCATCAGGTGAGACCGGGCACGAAGCGCAGCGCTAAGCCGTCGATGCAGTAGCGCAAGTACGTCGGCGCCGGACCGTCGTCGAACAGGTGGCCGAGATGCCCGCCGCACCGGCGGCAATGGACTTCGGTGCGTTCCTCGGCCAGTTGGTAATCGGACTGTTTTGCGATCGCGTTGGGAAGCACGTCCCAAAATGACGGCCAGCCGTCGCCGCTGTCGTACTTGTTCTTCGAGGAGAAGAGCGCGAGGTCGCAACCGGCGCATCGGTAGAGACCGGGGCGCTTCTCGCCGATTAGGGGACTCGAGAACGGCGGCTCCGTGCCGCCTTGACGCAAAATTTCGTAACGGTCGGGACCCAGCAGCTTGCGCCAATCGGCGTCCGAGTGCGTGACGGCGTAAGCGCTGGCCGAAGCTCGCGACGCGCAGGCGGCCGCAAGCGCGCAAGCCGCGAGATTGCCGATGAATGCCGCGCGTCTCATTCGGATATCACAGGCGTGACGTGACACGCGGCGCCGCCGTTTTTCTCAAAGTAACGCTGATGGTACTCTTCGGCGGGCCAGAACCGCGGCGCTTCGACGATCTGCGTTACGATTGGTCGCGAATGCTTTGCTTGCTCGCGATCTCGCGAGGCGATCGCCGCGCGCTGTTGTTCGGGCGAGTGGGTGAAGATTGCAGTGCGGTACTGATCGCCCACGTCCGGTCCTTGGCGGTTGCGCTGGGTGGGATCGTGAATCTGCCAGAACGCGCCCAGCAGTTGCCCGTAGCTAACGCGCCGCGGGTCAAACGTGACCTCGACCGCTTCGGCGTGACCGGTACCGTGGCCGCAGACTTGGCGATAGGACGGGCTCTCGGTATGGCCGCCCGTATAGCCTGAGACGGCGTCAAGAACACCGGGAATTTGGCGAAAGGCAGCCTCGACACCCCAGAAGCAACCGGCCGCGAAGGTGGCAATTTCTGTATTCATTTCAATTCAATGAACGCCGCAGGACCGCTGGCGGATGCGTCCTTCGCTCCTAAGGAAGGATGTCGTTGCGGAGCACGTCATCCAGGCTTTCGCGTCGAGCCAGGAGGTGGTGCTCTCCGTCTGCGATCCCTACCACCGCGGGGCGTGGGAAGCGATTGTAGTTGCCCGCCATGCTATAGGTGTAGGCGCCGGTGGTGCACATCGCCAGCAGATCGCCGCCGCTCAGATCGCGCGGGAGCTGCGCGACCCCCAGCTCGTCGTTTTCGCACGAGCGCCCGCAGAGCGTCACCTCGCCCTGCGCACCCGAGTGCGGCCGGACGGCCAGGACGTGGTGGTAAGCGCCGTAAATTGCGGGGCGCGGATTCTCCGCGATGCCGCCGTCTACGATCACGAAAGTCCGACGGCTCTGCCGTTTGACCGCTAGGACGCGGTAGAGGGTCGTGCCCGCCGGCCCGACGATCGCGCGACCCGGCTCGATAGCTAGATGCGGGCGAGGCACCTTGAGCGCGTCGCTCCAGCTGCGGACGCGCTCGCTGAGCGCGCCGATGGTTGCCGCCAGGTCGAGCGCTTCGGCCTGCGCGTTGGGATGCGTCTGCACGCCGAAACCGCCGCCTACGACGATCCGTTTGACCTCGAGACCAAAGCGCGCAAAGCGCTCGCTCGCGTCGAGCAGCGTCTCGGCGTTGGCGAGAAAAGCCTGTGGCTGGTAGATTTGCGACCCAACGTGCGCATGCAGGCCCCAAAAGCGCAGCTGCGGAGTCGCGCGTAGAATCGCCGCAGCTTCTTCTTCGTCGCGTGGATGGAGGCCGAACTTCGTATCGTCGCCGCCGGTGCGTACGAAGGCATGGGTGTGCGCTTCGATCCCGGTGTTCAGGCGGAGCAGCACCGCAAGCGATGGGCTCACCACGGGCATAACCGCGAGATGCCGCAACTCATCGAGGCCATCGACGACGATCGCACCCACGCGCCCGGCCGCCGCCGCCGCAAGCTCCCCGTCGCTCTTTCCCGCGCCGTGGAGCGTCAGTCGCTCGCGCGGGAATTCGGCGCGCTCGGCGGTGACGAGCTCGCCGAGCGAGCAGACGTCGAGGCCGACGCCGCGATCCGCCAGATGGCGCGCGAACCCGATCGTGAGGAACGCCTTGGCCGCGTACGAAATCTCCAGATCTCGGCCGCCTTGCGCAGCGCGGAGGGCGGCTATTGAGGCATCGACAACGTCCAAATCGATGACGACGAGCGGCGTACCGTATGATTCCGCCAACTCGGCGGCAGTAATTCCGCCGAACGTGAGCTCGCCACTGCGATCGCGCCCTTGACCGGGCGCCAGTTCCCCGTGCCACGCTGCTGGAGCCGTCATGCGGGCTCGTGTGACGCTAGAACTGCGCAAGGAAGGCATCGATCTGCTCTTGCGCGACCCCGGCGGCGAGCAGGCGGACCGGCAACTGCTCGCGGTTGCTCGG
>JASHPI010000119.1 GCA_030038215.1 Vulcanimicrobiota bacterium
ATGGGCCTGCTCTTATCGCTCTGCCTCGTCTACCTGTTGATGGTCGCGCTGTACGACAGCTACCGGCTGCCCTTCATCATCATGTTCTCCGTGCCGGTGGCGGCGGTCGGCGCGCTGACCTCACTGGCGATCACGCATCAGGCGCTCAATCTCTTCTCGTTGATCGGAACCGTGCTGCTGGTAGGACTGGCTTCGAAGAACGGCATCCTGCTGGTTGATTTCGCGAATCATATGGTCGAGTCGGGGATGAGCCGTGCCGACGCGATGGTCGAAGCGGCGCGCGAACGTTTCCGCCCGATCGTCATGACCACGAGCGCGATGATCTCGGGCATGACGCCGATCGCGCTGGCTCTCGATCCCGGTGCGGCGCAACGTCAAGCGCTCGGAATCGTGGTGATCGGTGGCCTGCTCAGCTCCCTCGTGCTGACACTGGTGCTCGTTCCGGTGATGTTCATGTGGCTGGGGCCCAAGCCGAAGACGAAGCGGGACGTCGTCTTGCGCGATCTGCGCATGCTCACCGAAGTCGGGGCCGGAGCCGGGGCCGGGGTTCACTAGATGGGCATCACTCGGCTGTTCGTCGCTCGCCCGACGTTGGTCACGGTTTTCCTCGCGCTGGTCTTGCTGGGCGGCACGATCGGCGGCTTCAGCCTGGTCAAACAGCTCCTGCCAAACTACGACGTTCCGTCGATTCAAGTGTTGCTCACCTATTCCGGCGCGTCGACGACCGAGATGCGCGACGCGATCGTACGTCCGCTCGAGGACCAGATCGCGGGCGCGCCGGACCTCAGCTACATGGAGACTGCGATCCAGCCGGGCCAGGCGTCGATCGTGGCCGTCTTCGCGCTGGACTCCGATCAGAACACGGACCTCGTCCAAGTGCAAGGACGCGTGCAGGATTCACTTCATCAGCTCCCGAGCGATCTCCAGACGCCGCAGATCTCCATCTACAATCCGAGCGAGGCGGTGGTCGTGTCGTTGGTCGCCTCCTCGCCCACGCTGGCGCTGGGCGATCTGTCGTCGATCGTGACCAACGACGTCGTTCCGGCGATCGAGCAAGTTCCGGGTGTGTCGTACGTTCAAGAGAACGGCTCCGTAACGGCATCGATTCAGGTGAACGTGCAACCGCAGGCGCTGCGTTCGTCGGGCTTTACGCTGACCGACGTGATCAACGCGGTCGCGAACAACAACGTGCGAGCTCCCGGGGGCATCGTCTACCAGCCCAACCGCGAGACGACCCTCGACATTCGCGGCGACATCACCGACGTACCGACGGTCGCGGACCTGCTGTTAGGCAACACGACGACGTTCTCGAGCGGCGCTTCGAGCTCGATCTATCCATGGAGCGCCTCCCAACGGCTCTACCGCGTGGGCGACGTGGCCAACGTGCAGGACTCCTACGAAACGCAACGTGTCTTCACGTTCAGCAACGGCAAGCCGACGATCGAGCTCGACGTGCAGAAGGCTGCAGGCTCCAGCGAGGTCACGGCTTCGAACGCCGTGCTGGCGGAGCTGCCGCGGCTGCAAGCGCAGTACCCAGACGTTCATTTCACGGTGCTGAACGTCCAGTCGACCTACACCAAAGAGCTGCTCTCGGGCGTCACCCGCACGCTGATCGAGGGCATTTGCTTCACCGCGATCGTGATGCTTTTCTTCCTGCGATCCTGGCGCAATGCGATTGTCGTGATGATCGCGGTCCCGGCTTCCTTCCTGGTGACCTTGGCGGCGATGCGGGTCGCCGGTTTTACCTTGGACATGGTCTCCCTCTTGGCCATGACCTTGATGATCGGCATTCTGGTGGACGACTCGATTGTCGTTCTCGAGAACATCGAGCGACATCATCAGGAGGGTGAGGTGCCGCACGTTGCAGCCGTCAACGGGTTGACGCAGATCGGCGTAGCGACGATCGTCATTACCCTGGTGATCGTAGTCGTCTTTCTTCCGATCTCGTTCTTACCCGGCTCGGTGGGCTTGTTCTTGCGCGAGTTCGGGCTGGTCGTAACCGTCGCGACGCTCACGTCGCTTTTCGTTTCGTTTGCGGTGACGCCGGCGTTGGCGGGGCGCTGGGCGCTCTACTCTCAGTGGAAGGCGTGGCCGATCGTCGATCGCTTCACGGGCGGCTTCGAGCGCGTGCGCACGTGGTACGCCCACCGGGCGTTGCCGTGGGCCCTCGAGCATCGCACGCTGGTGATCGCCGTGTCGTTCGCAAGCTTGGTGCTGGCAGTGCTGCTCATTCCGGCGGGAATCGTCGGTTTTGAGTACCTGCCGCCGATCGATCGCGGTCAGATCTTCGTGACGATCAACTTCCCGACGGGCACGCCCTTGACGCGGACGCAGGCGGCCGTGCGGCAAGCCGAGCGGATCGTAGACACGGTTCCCGATCTGCAATCGGAGACGTCGATGGCCGGCGCCTATCAAGGGCAGATCAGCGGGTACGTCAACAACGGGGCGGTCGGCCAAATCCAACTCTTCCTGAAGGACAATCGCGCGCATTCGACCGCCTATTGGGTGCAGAACCTCAGCCACCGCGTGGGCCAGTTGCTGCCCCATGCGCAGGTGGTCGCCGTGCCGGCCACCGATCCATCGGGCGGCATCACGCAGCCGATCAGTTACGTCGTCTCGAGTTTGACCGCCGATCCTACCGCTTCGGCGGAGCGCGCCTTTGCGACGCTCGTTTCGACGCCGGGCGTGACCGACGCGACCACGTCGGGCTCGCAGGACTCTCCGCAAGTCGAGGTCGAGTTCAACCGCGAGCACGCGCGCGTCCTCGACGCAAGTATCGGAACCGCGTCGACGGCGGTGCGGGCGGCGTTCGGCGGTTATCAGGCGACGGAGTTCACGGGAACGAATGGTCTCAAGTACGTTCAGGTGATCTATCCGGAACCCGACCTGCGCTCGCTGGCGGGGATCGCGGCGATTCCGATTCGCGCCAATAACGGCTCGATCATCACCGTGGGTGACGTGACGAAGCTGACTCCGGAACCGGCACCGCCGCTGATGATGCGGCTCGATCGCCGGTCGGTCGTTCTGATTGGAGCGAACGTCGCGCCGGGCGCGACGCTCTCGAACGTCACGCGCGCCTTCGAGCGACGCTTGCGAGCGTTGAACCTGCCCAGCACCATCTCGGTGACTCCGGTCGCCGGAGGCAATCAAGAGAACGTGACGCAGACCGTCTACTACATGACGATCTCGCTGGCGCTTTCGATTCTGCTCGTCTACCTGTTGATGGTCGCGCTTTACAACGGATACATCACGCCGTTCATTATCATGTTCACGGTGCCGGTTGCCGTCGTCGGCGCGCTCGGCGCGCTGGCGCTAACGCACCAGACGCTGAACCTGTTCTCGCTGATCGGATCGATTCTGCTCGTCGGCCTGGTCGCTAAGAACGGCATCCTGCTCGTCGACTTCGCGAATCAGCTGCGCGAGCACGGCATGAGCAAGATCGAGGCGATCAAAGAAAGCGCGTTGCAGCGGTTCCGCCCGATCGTGATGACGACGCTGGCGATGATCGCCGGCATGCTTCCGCTCGCGCTGGCGCTCGATCCGGGATCGCAGGCGGAGCGTCCGCTGGGCATCGTTGTGATCGGCGGCCTCTCGAGTTCGCTCATCTTGACGCTGCTGCTGATCCCGATCATGTACCTGAGGTTTGCGCCGCAGCAGTTCCGCCCGGCAGGCGTGGACGGCGAAACCGATCCGCGTCAAGTCGAGCTGCCGATCTCTCAACCAGTGACCTATCGCACCGATCATTAGCGCATCAAAACTGTCCGTGGGCGAGCGTGGTCTCGCTAAGAAGCGGACGAACGCTGAACGCATCGCCGTCCGTTAAAATGGTAACCGCTGCATTCTCATCCGTGCGATAGATGCTTGCGCCAAAACGCTGGAGCGTCTCGATCGTCGACGGAGCCGGATGGCCGAACAGATTATGGCGCCCGACCGAGATGATCGCGTAGCGCGGACGAACGGCGGCAATGAACGCCGGTGACGAGCCGTAGGCAGAACCGTGGTGGCCGACTTTCAGGACGTCGGCATGCAGGTCGAGCCCTTCCGAGAGAAAGCGCTGCTCGGACTCGCTGCCGGCGTCGCCGGTGAAGAGCATGCGAAAGCGCCGGTATTCCAGCATGAATGCGATCGAGTTGCTGTTGATCGCGTTTCGACCACCGATAAAGGGCAGCGACGGACCAATGAAAAGCAGCACGATTCCATCGTCGGTTTGCCATCGCGTTCCGGTCCGCGGCTCGACGACCGGTACGCCCTGCGCATGCGCCGTTACAAGGGCATCTTGGTAGGCGTGGCCGCCGTAGCGCTGCCCGCTGTCCGCGATCTCCGCCACCCGAAGCTTGCGAAGCACCGGCGCGACGCCGCCGGCATGATCGCCGTGAGGATGCGAGAGGATCAGTGCGTCAATCGCGTGGACGCCGTGGCGCAGCAAAAACGGCACCACGACGCGCTCGCCGACGAGCTCCGCGACGGAGCCCAAGCTTTGGGATCCGCGCTCCAGCCGTCCGCCGGCGTCGATCAACAGCGTGTGCCCGCGCGGCGTCTGCACGACGATCGAGTCGGCTTGACCGACGTCGAGCACGGTGACCCGCAAGCGCGCGTCGCGCTCGCGCGGCGGCGCGACGACCAAGCCGGCCGCCAGCAACAGCCCGGTCAGCGCGAGCGTACGCGCGCCGCGGCGCCAGAGCAGCGGCGCCGCGAGCATGGCGCCGTCGTAGGCCGCGATGCAGCAAGCCGGTGCCGGCGTCGCCGGAATCGCCGCGTTCGGCAACCCGCTCAGTGTTTGGACAACGCCGATCGTCCACGCCAGCAGCCAGGAGTTGAGGTTGGCGCAGGCTTGCGCCAGCGGCGCGCTCCACGCCAACAGGAGCTGCGCGGCGCCGAGGATCATCGTTGCGCCGACGCATGGGACGACCGCGAGGTTGGCGAGGATTGCGTACGGGGCGAACTGCAGAAAGACCGCGGCGGTTAGCGGCCAGGTTCCGAGTTGCGTGGCAACCGAAAGAACCAGCGCCTCGCGTATGCGATCGGGGAGCGTTACGCGCGCCTCGACCCATTGCTCCAAGAGCGGGGCACAAGCGAAGATCGCGCCCACGCACGAGAATGACAGCGCGAACGACGCGGTCGCCACGCTCGCGGGCCGAGCAAAGGAAATGGTGAGCGCGGCGATCGCCAAAGCATTCCACGAGAGCGTTGCGCGGCCGCAGGCGCGCGCCGCGAGGGCGGCGGTCGCCATCGAAGCGGCGCGAACCGCCGGGAGCTGTGCCCCGCTCCATACCACGAACGACCAGAGCAGGGCGATCGCCGCGCCACACGCCAGCCAACGCGGCCATGCGAACAGCGAGAAGAGCCCCAAGCATAACGCGGCCACGACGCCCAAGTGAAGTCCGGCCGTCACGAGCACGTGGACCGTTCCCGTTTCTTGAAACTCCGAACGCAGATCGGGCGGAAGGGCGGAACGCTCGCCCCACAGCTCGCCGGCGACGAGCGACGCGGCGGGTTCGCCGAGGCGATCGGCGAGTTGCGCGTGCGCCCATTCGTGTGCGCGAGCCAGCCAAACGCGAGCGTCGCAGCGCGCCCCCGCCGCAACGGCGAGGATCGTGGCGTCATCGAGTCGCGCATCGATTCCCCGCTCTTCCTCGATCGCGCGCTCGCTCGGCTCATCGGGATTGCGCGCGTCGTCGAAAGGTTCAAGGCGCCCGCGTATGACGACGCGCGAGCCGGTGGACCCAATCGCGCCGCGAACCCGCGCGAGAACGCGCAATCCGCCATCCAGCGCTACGAGCACCGCCCGCGAGTCGTCATCCGCGTTGAGAACTCCGAGAATCGATCCGGCGTAGCGAGCCGTTCGGTGCTCGACGACGCTCGTCGCGGCGCGCTGGCGCCACGCGGCATTGAACGCCGCGGCGGCGAGTGCCGCGAGCAGCAGCGCGGCCAAGCGCCGCGGTGCGCACCAGGCTGAAGCGGAGTAGAGCGCCAGGGCCGTCAAGCCGCCGATCGCGACGAGGCGGACGTCTGCGGGAAGCGGGGTCACGCCGAGCGTACCCAGCACCGAGGCTATCGAGCAGAGGAGCAGCGCGTAGGCGGGCATCCGCCGCTCCCCTGCGACGAAACGCCGCTCGACTAGGAGGAATAGCGTGCGCATTGGGGTGACCGGCGGGGCCGGATTTATCGGGTCCCACATCGTCGACGCCTATTTGGCGGCCGGCCACGAGGTGCTGGTGATCGATTCGCTTTGGGAACATGGCGGCGGGCGGCGCGTCAACGTGCCCAACGGCGTTTCACTCGTACACATGGATATCCGCGACGAGGGCATCGGGCGCGTCTTCGCCGACTTCTCACCCGAGATCGTGAGCCATCACGCTGCGCAGCATTCGGTTGCGATCTCCTCGCGCGATCCTATTTACGACGCGCAAGTGAACGTGGTCGGTCTCCTCAACGTGCTCGAGAACGCCGTCCGCACCGGCGTGCGCAAAGTAATCTTTGCCGGCAGCGGCGCCAGCTTCGGAACGCCCGATCGACTGCCGATCACCGACGACACCCCGCAGCATCCGACTTCACCCTATGGCATTACCAAGATGGTCGCGGAACGCTACCTCCGCTTCTATGAGAACGAAAAGGGACTCGATTTTACGTCGCTGCGATACGGCAACGTCTACGGGCCGCGCCAGGATCCCAACGGCGAAGCCGGCGTGATCTCGATCTTCATCGGACGGTTTCTCCAGCAAGAGGGGGTGCGCATCGATTGGGATGGCGAACAGACCCGCGATTACGTATTCGTCGAAGACGTGGCCCGCGCGAACGTCGCGGCGCTGGGGAAGGGCGCGGGCGGCTGTTACGTGATCGGAACCGGTGTCCAGACCAGTGTCAACCGGATCTATCGCGAGTTGGTCGAGATCACCGGTTTCGATGCGCCGGTGACGCACGCGCCGCCGCGTCCGGGCGACGCGCGCGCGGCACAGTTCGACTCAGCGCGGGCCCGCCTCGAGCTCGATTGGTCGCCGACGACCCGACTCTCGGACGGCATTCGCGCCACATACGAGTATTTCAAAGCTCTGCTCGCAAGCGGACGCGCGTTCTAGGGAGCCAACCGCTGCGCTCATGGAGCGTTTCGCCCGCGTTGCGCAAGCGATCGCAGAGCATCCGGCAAAGCTTGACAAGGTCGCGCTGCTGGCCGAGTATCTCCGCATCCTCAACGATGCGGATCTGGCGGCGGCGGCGCGCTTTCTGGCAGGTGGTCCGTTTGCGGCGCGCGATCATCGAACGCTCTCGCTGGGCGGACGTACGATCGTGGAGGTCGCCCAGCGCCTCTGGCGCTTCGACGATGCCGCGCTCGGTCGCGCGTATCATCGCACGGGCGACCTCGGTGCCGCTCTTGGGGAGCTCGTGCGTCCACCTTCCGATACCCTGCTTTTTCGCGAGCGTCTAACACCGGCTAACCTGGAAGCCGCCTTCGGCGAGATCGCGCGAGCGTCGGGAAAGAAAGCGACTGCGCGTCGTGCGGCCGTGCTCGAACGGATCCTGCGCGCCTGCGAGGATCCGCTCGCGGCGACCTACGTCGCGAAGATCGTCACCGGCGATCTGCGCGTGGGATTGCGCGAGGGGCTGCTGCTCGATGCGATCGCGCACGCCTTTGACGCCGATCCGGCCGCGGTTCGCCGCGCCGCGATGGCCGGCGGCGACGTCGGCGCCGTCGCGCTGGCCGCCAAGAACCACACGCTGGCCGAGGTTCGGATCGATTACGGAACTCCGATCGGGTTCATGCTCGCGACTCCCATTCCGTTCGGAGAGGCCTATCCGGATCTCGATGGACGCGCCTGGCTGATCGAGGACAAGTATGACGGCATCCGCGCGCAAGCCCACGTGCGCGACGGGCACGTACGTCTCTTTTCTCGCCGGCTCAACGACGTCACGGCTTCCTATCCCGAGCTGTCCGCGCCCCTAAGCGCGCTCCCCGGCGCCGTAATCCTCGACGGCGAGATCGTCGCGATGCGCGACGATCTCGTGCTGCCGTTTCGCATCCTCCAAGCGCGCCTGCAACGCAAGAGCGTCGACGCGGCGCTGCAGCGCGAGGTGCCGATCGCATACGTCGTTTTCGACCTGCTCGCGCACGGCGACGAGCTGTTGCTCGACCAAGCGCTGAGCCGGCGACGCGAGCGGCTGGCCGAGTTGATCGCTCCGAACGCCCACCTGACACTCGCGCCGTTCGAGCGCATCGACCAACCCGTCCCAGCCGGCGTGAACGCGCGTTTCGAGCAAGCGCGAGCGCGCGGCAACGAGGGGCTAATGCTCAAACGCGCCGATGCTCCGTACGCTCCCGGTCGCCGCGGGAAGTGGTGGCTGAAGCTCAAGCGCGAGCTCTCGACGCTCGATGTCGTCGTCGTTGCCGTCGAGTGGGGAAACGGCAAACGCGCCGGCGTTCTCTCGGATTATACCTTTGCCGTTCGCGGCGACGAAGGCCGGCTCGCGACCATCGGCAAAGCCTACTCGGGCTTGACGGACGCCGAGATCGCCGAGCTCACTCCATGGTTTCTCGACCATCGCCTCGCACCCGAACACCAGCGCGAAAAAGCGCGCGCGCGGGAGATTCCCGTCGAGCCGAAGATCGTGCTCGAGGTGGCCTTCGACGTCATTCAAAAGAGCGATCTTCACGAGAGCGGATTTTCGCTTCGGTTTCCGCGTATCGTGCGCGTCCGCGACGACAAGCCGGCCGAAGAGATCGACACGCTCGAGCGCGCACGCGCAATTTACCGCGAGATGATTTCCCGCGAAGGCCTCAAAGACGAGTAGCGCGCGACGAGCTAGGTTCCCTGAGTCAGAACCAGATTGAGCAGCTTACCGGGCACGTAGATGTGGCGGCGCAGCTTCTTGCCGTCGAGTTGCGCGCGCACCTTGGGCTCCTCGAGGGCGAGCTCCAAGGCTCGTTCCTCCGTGACGCCGGCAGGCGCGGTAATGCGCGCGCGGATCTTGCCGTTGACCTGGACGACCAGCGTGATCTCGTCGACAGCCAATGCCTCCTGCTCGGGCATGAGATACCGCTGAAGGTGCACGGAGCCCGTGTGCCCGAGGCGTTCCCAGAGCTCCTCGGCGATATGCGGCGCAAACGGCGCAATCAGAATCGGCAGCGCATTCACGGCGTAGCGCAGCGCCGGGGACGCTTCGCTCGTGCTCGCGGTCGTCATTGCGTTGACCAGCTCGTCGAGCTTCGCGATGGTCGTGTTGTAGTGAAAGCGGCGCGAGGTCGTTTCGTCGATTGCCGACTTCGCAACGAGGTGCACGGCGCGCACCAACGCCTTCTCCTCCGGCGCTCGGTCCGGCGGCGGCGCATCGAGTGCTACCGCCCGCCGTGAATCGAAGAACGGCTCGCAGGCGCGCCAGATGCGATTGAGCAGCCGGACGCGCCCGTTGATGCCCTCGTCGGTCCAATCGCTGGTCTCCTCGGGTGGCGTGACGTAGAGAAGAAAGAGGCGCATCGCGTCGATGCCGCTCCGCTCGGCCGTCTCGTCAATGCCGACCACGTTCCCCCGGGACTTCGACATCTTCTCGCCGTTATGGAGCACCAGACCTTGATGGAAGAGATGCTCGAACGGTTCCTCCGGACCACTCACCCAGCCGTGGTCGTGAAAGAACTTGTAGAAGAAGCGCGAGTAGAGCAAGTGCAGCACCGCATGTTCGGCGCCGCCGATGTATTGGTCGACGTTCATCCAGTGCGCCGCGCGCTCGGCCGTCCAAGGTGCTCGATCGTCGTGCGGATTGAGGTAGCGTAGATAGTACCATGACGATTCGAAGAACGTGTCCATGGTATCGGTTTCACGACGGGCAGGCTCACCGCAGCGCGGGCAAACGGTGTTGACGAACTCAGGGACCGAGGCCAGCGGCGAGCCCTCTCGTGCGACGTGCGCGACCGGCGGAAGAAGAATCGGAAGCTGCGCGTCGGGCACCGGAACTTCGCCGCAGCGCTCGCAATAGACGATCGGAATCGGCGTTCCCCAATAGCGCTG
>JASHPI010000120.1 GCA_030038215.1 Vulcanimicrobiota bacterium
GCGACCGTCATGTGCGCGAAGAGGCCTACGGCTTGAATCGCGTAGCCGATGCTGCGGCGCAACTCGACCGGATCGGCCTCAGCGACGTCGTGGCCGTCGGCGAGAACGCGCCCGGCGTCGAGCGGCACCAACCGGTTGACGGTGCGCAACAGCGTCGATTTCCCGCAACCCGAGGGTCCCAGCAATACCACCAGCTCGCCCCCGCCCACCTCGAAGGAAACGTCCTCGATCGCGCTGCGATCCGAACCGGGATAGCGCACCGTGGCGTCCTCGAATACGATTCGAGCTCCTGCGCTCATTTTTTTCCCATCCCGTGCTCGCTCAAGAAGGCGGCCGCCACGTCGGCGGGATCCTTCTGATCGTTCTCGACGGCGGCATTCATGGCGCGGGCGGCGCGATCGGTGATGGCCGGCGAGACGGCATTGAGGATCTGCGCCACGCGCGGGTGCGCCGTAAGCGCGGCTTGGCGCACGACCGGCGCGACGTTATACGCCGACCAAAATTGACGATCGTCGCGCAGCAGCAGGAGCGCGTCTATGTCGATCGCGCCATCGGTCGTGAAGGCGCTGGCCACGTCCGCTTTGCCGGTCAGCAGCGCTTGATACTTGAGCGCGATATCGTACGTGCGTATCTCGAGAAAGTGAAAACCGCCATAGAACTTCTGCAAACCCGGCAAACCGTCGGCCCGAGCGAGAAACTCTTGGATCGTCGCCAGGCGCAGACGCGGCGCGGCCCGCGCCACGTCGGAGAGCGTTTCGAAGTGGTAACGCGCGGCAACCGCTCGAGTCGTCGCCAGCGCCTGCGAGTTGTTCATGGGTGCGGGATCCAGCCAAATGATGCCGTAGCGCCGTTCGAATTCGCGCGCGACCGTTTCGAACGCCAGACGGGGATCGTGGATCGGCGCGTGGTGGAGCACGTCGATGAGCGCGGTTCCGGTGTATTCCGGATACAGATCGATGTTGCCGCGCTGCATCGCGGCGATCGCGATCCGCGTCGAACCGAGGTTGAAGAGGCGGTCGACGCGCAAACCGGCGGCCTCGAGCGCCTGCGCATAAATCTCGGCGATTACAAACGACTCGGTGAAGTTTTTCGAGCCGACCCCAAGCGTCGAGCCGGGCAAGCTGCAACGCGCCAGCAAGGGACTCGCACCAACCAGCATTAGGGCTCGAGCGCGGTTCACGTTCGCGCCGCGATCAGCCGCCCGGCGGCACTGAGCGCCAGGTCAACGCTCAACGCCAGCAGCGCGACTGTGAGCGCGCCGGCCGCGAGCGACGCAAGGTCGTCGGTTTGTAGGCCGCGCACGATCTCGTCGCCCAGTCCTCCGGCCCCGATAAAGGTCGCCAGCGTGGCGCTGGCGATCGTTTCGGTGGCCGCCGTGCGCAGGCCCACGAACGAGAGCGGCAAGGCGAGCGGTACCACGACCCGCGCGAAGCGCTGCACCGCCGTCATGCCCATCCCTGCGGCCGCGTCGAGCGCTGAGGCGGGGACGCCACGAATGCCGAGATCGACGCCGATCACGATCGGAGGGATCGCGAGCAGCGCGAGCGCGACGATTGCAGGGGCCGCTCCGACGCCGAGCCATGGCAGCAGCAGCATCAGCACGGCGAGGCTTGGAAGGGTTCGCCCGATTCCGGCCAGCGCTAAGACGACACCGCGAAGCGCCGACGATTCGGCCGCGAGCACGCCCAGGGGCAGGCCTGCGATCAGCGCGAGGGCAAGCGCCGAAGCAGCCAGCGCAAGGTGCTGCGCGACGTGCGTCGCGAGGTCGCTCATGCTCGCCGACTTTTCCCGACCAGAAGGCGAAACCCGGTCGGCGCGGCTAAAGCAGGGGTCTCGATGGTTACGCAGCCGCAGTCGGCGCCCGAAACGCTCCCCGTTGCCTCGCTCGATGACCCGTCACTGTATATCAGCCGCGAGTTGTCGTGGCTGCAGTTCAACGACCGGGTTCTCGAAGAAGCCCTCGATCCGCGCAATCCACTACTCGAACGGTTGAAGTTCGTCGCGATCTACGGAACCAATCTCGACGAGTTCTTCATGATTCGCGTCGCCGCGATTAAGCAGCAGATCGACGCACAAATCGTACGGCGTTCCGAAGATGGGCGTCTGCCGGTCGAGCACCTGGCGGCGATCTCGGAACGCCTGCGCGAATCGCTCCCGCGACAGATGCGCGTGCTCAACGACGAGCTGCTGCCGGCGCTGGAGCGCGAAGGGATCGTCCTGACCCAGATTGTCGACCTTGACGAGGAGACGCAGGCAGCCCTCGAACGCACCTTCGACGACACCGTCTTCCCGGTGCTGACCCCGCTGGCCGTCGATAGCGGCCATCCATTCCCGTATATTTCGAATCTCTCGCTTTCGCTGGCCGTCGAGCTGGAGGAGACGACGCGCGACGGCGTCGAGCTCCACTTCGCGCGCATCAAGATTCCGCCGACCTTGCCGCGCTTCGTTCCCGTCGAGAGCAAGCGGCCAGGTGAACGGCGATTCGTTCTGCTCGAAGACTTGATCGCCCATCACCTGGACGGGCTCTTCCCGGGGATGCACGTGCGCGATTCCTATCTCTTCCGCGTGACGCGCGACGCCGATCTCGATCTGCAAGAGGACGAGGCCGACGACTTGCTGCGCGCGATCGAATCGGAGCTGCGACGGCGCCGCTTCGGGGAGCCGGTGCGCCTTGAGGTCGAGCGCGGCATGCCCGAATACATCCGTGAATTTCTCTGTAACTCGCTGGAGCTCACCCACGTCGACAGCTACGAGATCGAAGGTCTGATCGGGCTCAGCGACCTGTGGCAGATCATCAACCTTCCCGGCTACGACCAGCTGCGTGACAAACCGTTCCTGCCGTCGATTCCGAAGCGTTTGATCGGCGTCACCGACATCTTCGCCTTGATTCGCGAAGGCGACATTTTGCTGCACCATCCCTACGAATCGTTCGATCCGGTCATCCAGTTCTTGCAGCAAGCCGCCGAAGATCCCAAGGTAATGGCGATCAAGGCGACGCTCTATCGAACGTCCGGGAAGAACTCACCGATCGTTCGTGCCCTGCTCACGGCAGCCGAGAACGAGAAGCAAGTAGCCGTCGTCATCGAACTAAAGGCTCGCTTCGACGAAGAGAACAACATCGACTGGGCCAAGCGCCTGGAGCGCGCCGGCGCCCATGTCGTCTATGGCTTTGCCAATCAGAAGGTGCACGGCAAAACGCTGCTGGTCGTCCGCGAAGACGAAGACGGCCTGCGCCGCTACATGCACTTCGGCACCGGGAACTACAACGAGAAGACGGCCCGCCTGTATACCGATTTGAGCCTCTTTACGTGTCGCCCGGAGCTGGGAACCGATGACGCCCAGCTGTTCAACGCGCTCACCGGTTTTTCACGGATCACCGATTACGAGGACCTTTGGGTAGCGCCGGTGACCCTCCACCGCGAGCTTCTCTCCCGCATCGATCGCGAGACCGAGCACGCTCGGGCCGGCCGGCCGGCCGGAATTCGCGCCAAGATCAACGCGATCACCGAATCCGACGTGATTCGAGCGCTCTACCGCGCCTCGCAAGCCGGCGTGCCGATCGATCTGCTGGTGCGCGGCATGTGCGTGTTGCGCCCCGGTGTGCCGGGCGTCAGCGAGAACATTCGCGTACGCAGCATCGTCGGGCGGTTCCTCGAGCACTCGCGCATCTTCGTCTTCCGGAACGGCGGCGAGCGAGAGGTCTACATCTCGAGCGCGGATTGGAGCGGCCGCAACCTCGACCGGCGCGTCGAGCTTGCGACTCCGATCCTCGATCCCGTGATGGCCGAGACGGTCGACACGCAGATCCTCGGCGTGCTGCTGGCCGACAACGTCAAGAGCCGCGAGCTGCGCGAGGACGGGACATATCAGCGGCTCTCGCCCGGTCCGCGCGAGATGCCGATCGACGCGCAGCGCGTCTTTCTGACGCAGGCTCAGGCCCTCGGTTAACGGACTCGTAAAGACACCTTAACCTTACACACTTAGCCTAGTACCGTGGTGCTCCGTAGCCCGCGGCGAACGTTCGTGTGCCTCGCGCTGACGCTGGTTGCATTCGTCAGCCTGGGAATGAACGCGGCTTGGGCTCAGCCTCCGGGCACGGGCGGGATCGCCGGGGTCTTGAGCGACGGCAGCGGACACCCGATCGCCGGCGCAAGCATCGAGTTGCGTGGACCGCAGACCTACAGCACCACGACCGACGCGAACGGCGCGTTTACGATCGCGAACGCGGCCCCGGGAACCTACGCGCTCACGGCTTCCAAGCCGGGATACCGGCGCAGCACGCAAAGCGGAATCGTCGTTTATGCCGGAAGCACGACGCGAGTCGCGGCCTCGCTCCTGACGGCGACCTTGCAGACGATCGCGGCGGTCAAGAGCACGACCAGCAACGGCCCGAGCTTCAACACGACCCCGGCCTCCGTCAGCGTCGTCACGCAGCAGACCTTCCAGAATCAGGCGCAAACACAGGTCTTCCAAATTCTCAACCAGATTCCGGGCGTGCAAATTTCACTGCCGGGCGGCTCGGCCAACGGAGCGGCCCCGGGATCCGTCACCGTGCCGACGATTCGCGGCTCAGCTTCGTACGAGACGGCGACGCTGATCGACGGTCACCCGCTTGCCGTGGCCAGCTACGGCGACTACATCACGAGCTACCTGAGCAGCTTCATGTTCGGGAGCGTCGAGGTCGTGAAAGGACCGGGCGCCGATGCGGTCACCGTCAATGACGCGATCAATGGCACGATCAACTTCCGGACTAAAGATCCAACCGCGCTGCCGGTGCCTGATTACCAGATCGGCTACACCACCAATGGCGGGACGTACGCCAACATCGGCCTGACCGCCAGCACGCTCGACGGACGCCTCGGCTACGTCTTTGCCGTCTCCACGCTCAACGATCCCGGGCCGCAGAACGGAAAGCAAGTCCTGGTCGACCCCAGCAACGGCTTCCTCGGCAACGCCAAGGGTCCCCTACTCTCGGGGAACGCCACCTACACCAATATCGGGAATACCGAGAGCAACATCCAGACCGGATATTCACTGCTGGCCTGCTGCTATACGCTGCTTTCGTCTTTCGGCAACACCTCGACGCTGATGAAACTGCGCTATCGCGTTTCGCCGGCGACGACCGTGACCGTCAGCTACTTGGACGGGTGGACGACGGCCGACCAAAACAACAACACGGGAAACTTTACCAACGCGACCTTCTTACCGGGAAGCGGCTACAAGGGAGCGCTGGCGGCAGGGCCGCAGCAGGTGATGTACCTGTATGCCGGCGCCCCGAACAATGAAGTAAACAACGAGCCGATGTTCCAAGCCGAGGCGACCACGACGCTGGGCAACGACACGATCCTGGGGCGCTACTACAACGCCTCGATCTATCGCGAGACGCAGCAGGGCACGGCAGCCAACGTCCTCAACCCCTACGAGCTGACGATCTACGGAACCTCGAACGGCATCTCCAAGCCGTTCGACGGACTGACCGAGCCGGTCTACTTCTCGGACTATTTCAACGAGAGCGAGCTCGACAAGCTGAACGGATGGTCGTTCGAGTACGATCATCCGTTCAACCAAAACACGATCAGCTTTAGCGTCGACCAGGCCAACACGAATTCGGTCTCCTACGAGCTCGAGCCGACGTACTCGACGGTCACGATCCCACAGGGCTCCTCGCAACTCTTCACAACGCTGCTGCTGCGCGGGAATTTCCAGCTTACGCCGACCGTGTCCGCGATGGTCGCCGACTATGACAATATCTACCGAAGCACCTACCCCGTGAGCTGTCCGTTTCTCGACGGGTTTTCAAACTGCGCGATCGACGGCAGCAACGTGGACTTCGCAACCACGACCACGTCTCACAACGATCCACGCATGGGCGTGGTTTGGCAGCCCCACTCGAATCTTGCCGTCCGCTTCGCGGCGGGCAGCGCGATTGCCCCTCCCTACCTCTACCTGCTCAGCCAGATAACTGCGCCGGACGCCTCATACGACCCGGCAACGCGGATCGCGACGTTGACCAAGAATAGCGGCCAGCTGTTGCCCGAAACGGCCTTCGGTTACGATCTCGGCGCCGACTATCGCCTTCACGACGGCTGGACCGTGCTCTCGGGTGACGTCTATGACAACAACCTCTTCAACCACTACTTCGGCGAGACGCTCTACAGTGGGCTGACCTGCGCGCAGGTCTCCTATACCTGCGTCAACTCGGCCGATCCGAGCATGAAGGCTCCCGGCAACACGCCGATCTTTTACGCACTCAACACCAACATCAGCAACTTTCGGTACCAAGGCATCGAGCTCGAGCTCAAGCGCATTCCTCCGGTCGGCTGGGGCTTCGACCTGGCCGGCGCGCTGCAGCGCGGATACTTCTACAATCTGCCAAAATACTTCTACTGCAGCAGTCCGGGTCCGAACTGCCAGTACAATCAGAATCTCAACATCATTGCGAATGAGAACCTCAACGGCGAAGGGATCGGCAGCGTCTCGTACTCGCCGTACTTCGGCTTCGGCAGCACGATCGACGCGCTGAACACGCGGATTCCGTACGCGCAGGGGAACGTCTCCCTGTCGTACACGTTCAAGAATCATGCCTTCGTAATGCTCGGCACGACCTACTACGGCAATAACAACTCGTTCAACGAGCCGCCGTTCGGTTACGGGTACTTCACGGTACGTTATCCGTTCACGGCGTCGCTGGCGCTGCAGATCTCCGGAAACAACATCTGGAACGCCTGGCCCGGAGTCGTCCCGATCTACGGCAGCGGCGTTGCGATCCCGCTCGCAAACGGTGGAACGGCCGCAACGTACGGCAACGTCCTCGGTCCGGCGATCTGGAGCTTCATCCTCACCAAAGGCTTTAACTACTAAAGCGCCCCTAGCTCGAGGATGATCTTCCACTCGTGCGGCATGACCGGCTGCACCGAAAGACGCTGACCGCGACGCAACAGCGCCATCCCGACCAATCGCGGCTCGGCGCGCATGCGCGCCAACGTGACGGGACGCGCGAACTCCTCGCCGTATGCGACGTCTACCATGTACCAGAGCGGATTGTCCGGCTTGGCGCGTCCATCGAAGTACTCGCTGGTGCGTTCGAACTGAGTGAAATCGGGATGGGCGGTCGCGACGACCTTGCAGGTACCGACGGCCGCCGGCTCGGCAATGCTGGAATGGTAGAAGAGGCCGAGGTCGCCGAGCTTCATCTCCATCATGTTGTTGCGCGCCTGAAAGTTGCGCACGCCCGTCCACGGCGTCGTGCCGTCTTTGCGGAGCTGTTCGAATGAATAGGCGCTTGGTTCGGTTTTGAAAAGCCAGTAACGCATGTGCTATTCTAAGACACCATGCAAAGACGAGTCACGCGCGCGCACCAACGAGGCTGGGAGGGGGTCGAGCCTTCCGGCTATACGCCCGACGCGCCCGGCACCGGTGTCGCCCGCCATACGATCGTTGGAAGCCGTAAGCGCGAGCGCAGCGAACCCGGGCCCGCGATGGAGTTGCGCTACTTCGAGGTCCAGCCCGGCGCCGCGTCGCGGTTGGAGAAGCACGAGCACGAGCACTACGTCATTGTGCGCACCGGTCTCGGCTACGCCATCATCGGCGATGAGGCGACGGAGATCGCGCCCAACGACGTCATCTACGTCGGTCCGCTCGAGCTCCATCAGTTCGTCAATCGCGGCAACGAGCCGTTCGGTTTTTACTGCTTCGTCGACACCTGCCGCGACTTTTCGCAGGAGCCGACGCCCGAAGATCTCGCGCGCCTCGATGCTTCGCCCGCCGGGGCCGTCGCCAAACCCTTCGCGGTCCCGCCGCCGGCCAAGCGCTAGCACAGCGTGCGCTAGCGACCGAACAAGTTCCGCAGCGAAAGCCTGACGTCGCTGACGCGCGGTGTGTAGGCGCGACGAGCCGGTGGAGGCGCGAACCTGCGTGCGCGAAGCATCCGCGCGAGATCCGATGCTCCGATGCGGTTGCGAACGCCGTCGACCGACGAGAACCGCACGTTGCGATTCGTGTCGATGACGAAGACCGATGGCTTGGCGACTCCACCGAATTCGCGTGGATTAAAGATATCCCACGCCTTGACGAGGCTGCGATCGGCATCGCTCAAGATGCTAAAGGGCAGGTTGAGATCGTGACGGAGGCGTTCCGAGCGCTCGGGGCGGTCGACCGAGATCGCCACGACATCGGCTCCGGCCGCGCGAATCTCTTCGTAGTGATCGCGATAATCCGCCAACTGGCGGAGACAAAACGGTCACCAGTGCCCGCGATAGAAGACTAGGCCGACCGGCCCGCATGCAACGAGCTCCGAGAGCCGTCGAGGCGCACCGTTGGAATCAGCCAGTTCGAAGTCTGGGACGGTGCTCATCGTCGTCGCGCGGCGCTAGAACAAGCGTGGTTCGGGCGGCGCGATGGCGCCCTCGAGCTCGAGCAGCACGCGCTTTAGCGGCAATCCGCCTCCGTAGCCGGTCAGCTCGCCGTCCGAGCCGATGACGCGGTGACAGGGGATCACGATTGGAATCGGATTTGCACCATTCGCGCGGCCGACGGCCCGCGCGCCGTTGATGAGACCGAGGTCGGCTGCGATCGCGCCATACGAAGTCGTAACTCCGTAGGGCACGGCCAGGAGTCTGGTCCAGACTTGCCGTTCGAATTCCGATCCGTGAGGCGCAAGCGGCAAGTCGAAAGTGCGACGCTTGCCAAGAAAATATTCGCGCAGCTGCGCTCGAGCGTCGTGCATCCCGCGAGCCGCACCCGGCGAAAGCGGTTGTGCTGACGCGCCGGACGGCTTGCGGTTGGGCAGCAAGATCCCGACCAGCGTTCCCTCGGAATCTACCGCGAGCCCGATCCTGCCCACCGGCGTTTCGAACACTGAATGAAAAAGCGCGGAATCCATCTAGTGCGTTAGACCTCGTGTGGGCTACTTTAGTTCTACCGCCCGGTTGCGATTGGGCGCGAGGGATCGGCGACCCACTCGCTCCAGGATCCGTTATAAACGCGCGCGCCCTCGAGGCCGGCATGCACCATCGCCAAATAACCGGCGGCTGCGGAAACGCCCGAACCGCATTGATGCACGGTTCGCTCGGGATTGACGCCGGCGCGTGCAAACTCTTCCCGCAACTGACGGCGCGACTTCAGCCTCCCGGCTGCATCGAAGTTCTCTTTAAACCAGCGCTGTCGGGCGCCTGGAATGTGTCCGGCCACCGGGTCGATCGGTTCGGTCTCGCCCGCGAAGCGTTCAATGGCGCGCGCGTCGAGCAGCTGCATCGCCGAATCGTCCAGATGCTCGCGCACGTACGCGACGTCGACCAGCAGCTCGGGCCGCAGGCGAACGGTCAGCGTGCCTTCGCGCTGCGGCTTCGACGTTGCTGAGGTGACCGGGTATCCAAGCGCTTCCCAAGCCGAGAAGCCGCCGTCGAGGATCGCGACGGCATCGTGGCCGATCCACCGCGAGAGAAACCAGAGGCGCGGCGCAAACATATCGGCGCCCGCATCGTAGGCAACGATCTGCGTCGTATCGTCCACGCCGACGCTGCGCAGGAAGCGCGCGAACGCTTGCGGATCGGGGAGCGGATGGCGTCCGTTCGTTCCGGTCTTCGTTCCCGCGAGATCTTCTTCGACATCAGCGAAATACGCGCCCGGGATATGCGAGGCGGCGTACAATTTGCGACCGAGCGCGAAGTCGTTCAGCGAGTGGCGGCAGTCGACGACGACCACCTCCGGGTCTCCCAAGCGCCGGCGCAGCTCGGGCGGCGAGATGATGGTCCTAAACACGGATTACGCGTCTCGATTAACGCAGGTTGATCGTCTGCTTCGCGGTAGTGGAGCTTTTCTCGCCGAACGCTTCTTTCAGTTTAGCCTGCAGCTCGCCGTTCTGCGCCATCGGTCCAAGAATGTCCGTATCGCCGTAAAACTCGCCGTTGATGAAAACCTTCGGCAGGGTCGGCCAGTTCGTCATCGCGGAAAGCGCCTCGCGCTTGGGAATGTTTTCCAGCACGTCGACGACTTCGAACGGATAGCCGAAGCGATTGAAGAACTCGATCGTCTCGAGCGTAAAGCCGCAACGCGGCGCGGTTTTCGTGCCCTTCCCGTAGACCAAGATCCTATTTGCGCCGATCTCGCGCGCGATCTCTTCTTTTAGCTCATCCGACATGTTGGATTCTCCGAAACGATGGTTTTGAGTTCGACGGCGTGAACGCGGCCGTCTTTGAGCGCGCCTTTCAGCGCTCCGTAGACGAGCTGGTGCTGCTCGATCAGCGTCTTCCCGCTAAATGCTTGCGATCGGACGGTGAGATTGAAGTGATCCATGGTTCCCGTGCGGTCGACGATCTCGACCTGCGCATCCGGGATTTCGGCGCGGATCAGCTTCGTCAGCGCATCGTTCCCGATCATGACCTCAAACGCGGCGAGCCGGTGTTCACCGCCTCCGCCAACCCACGCGCCTCGCCGAGGGTTTCGGGCAGCCGCGTAGCGCTCTTGGCGAGCGCGGCCGTGAGCCCGCTCGCGAGCACGATGCTGCTCACCCCGAGCAGCAAGGCCGGCATGCCGGTCGCTCGCAGCGGACCGACTTCGATCGTAAACGTTTTTTGCAAACGCGCTAAACCGCGAAAGACCGCGCGTACCGTCCGTGCCGGATCGCTCATCGCCACGCTCTACGGCAACGCCTAGCGGAAGGCCTGGCGCCGTGGTGGCGCCCCACGAGCCCGGCGGAGCCCTAACGCCAGGCAGAGGGAGCAAAGGGCCCGAAGCGACGCACCAATGCCCGCCGTTTCTCGCTCGCTGGTCGCATTGGTGGTGGCCGCCGCCGCCGCCGCGGCCGTGCTCGCGCACGGCACGATCGACGTCATAGCCGACTACCTCGTCGCGCACGCGAGCTACGATGACGTTTCCAGTCACGACTCGCGCGGCCTGGTCGTCGCACTCGGCGCTCTGGTTGCGGGCGCGATCGCGCTGCACGGCTTGCGCCTGTGCTGCGACGCGGCGGCTAATCGAACTCTTGCATCGCGGCCTGCACCGAGCTGGCGGAGCGCTCCGCTCTTCATTGGCGCGACGATGGTGCTCGCGTCGATGGCCGTTCCGGCGATGGAACTCTTCGACGCGCGACTGGCCGGAACAACCCTCGGGAGCCTCGACGACGCGTTTGGCGGGTCGGTCTTCCTGGGGCTGGGGACGACGCTCGCATGCGCTTGCGCCGTCGCTATTGCGGCCTTCGCCTTGGCGCGCTGGCTTCTCTCGCATCGCGATCGCATCATTGCCGCAATCGTCGCGATCATCCGTTTTCGCTCGCAAGAATATACAGGCCCGCGGCGGTCACAAAGGTTTGCCGACGTTCCCATCTGCCCACGCAGAGTGTCGGCGCTGCGGCGCGGTAAACGCGCCCCTCCCATGATGCTCTTCGCCTTCCCAAGAACTTCACACTAGCACTGCGAGGGCATCTATGCTTCCCCTACTCGTCGCGGCGTGCTGCCTTGTTGGCGGTAACGTTCATAACCCCGCTGGCGCTCCGATCGCGCAGGCGCAACTGACCTTTCGCGGTCCGAAATCGGCAACCGTCTCGACCGATGCAAAGGGTAACTTTTCGGTCAGCATTCCGGCCGGCAAATACAATCTCACGGTCGTTGCTAAAGGCTACGCCGACGCGACCGTCAATACCGGCGAACTGAGCGACGGGGCCCGAATCTCCGTGACGCTGGAACCGAGCGACACGCCGAAGCTGCGCACCATCGGCCAGGTGACCGTCAACGGTGGCTACACGCTCGATCGCAGCGTGATACCGGTGATGGACGTCTCCCGCGCGCAGATGGATGCATTAGGATACTCGCAAACATACGAGGCGCTCGAAGAGGTTCCATCGGTGGTCCTTCAGCATCCCGATTCGGGTGCACCGACTGCTCCAATGGTCGCCTCGCTGCGGGGGCCGGATCCGTCGGAAGCGATGATCACGCTGGACGGTCAGCAGCTCAACGACGGCAACACCGGCGACGTCGATCTTTCGGAGTTCGCCGTGCCGGCGTTCAACAGCATCAACGTAACCGAAGGCTTGGGCCCGACCGACCTCAACGGCAGCAACACGTTCGGCGGTGCGGTGAACTTCGTTTCGCTGCGGCCGACAGAGGACGAACACTTTGCCCTTTCGAGTTCTATCGGCTCGTTCGACACGACGCAGACCTGGCTGAATACGACCGGCACGATCGGCAAGCTCGGCTATGCCTTGGCCGGAAACGACTTTCAACAAGGAGGCCTCGTCAACGAAAACGCCTATGTTGTTCCGGATAACAACACGCCAATCTATTGTGGTCCGGTCACAAAGAGTGGTCCGGTCCTGAACTGTCCGACGCTGACGCATCTTGGCTCGACCATCGCGGCGATGCTCGGACTCGTCAACCTCGACTACAATTTTTCGCAGCGTTCGGATGTTGGCTTTCGTGTCTTCACGCTGGGCGACAATCGCGATGAGTCGAGCGCGGTCAATGGGATTGCGGGCAATCCGACCTGCGTCTTTAGTGGCCCAGGCGCGGCTTGCGACTTCGCGCAAGGCAAAGACGAGCCGAACGAGGTTGCAAACCCGGTCTACGGATATAACGTGGGATCCGGCAGCGCGAGCTTCGCGCAGAGCATTCGCGCGTACGATGCTTATTCGCGCACGCCACTCGGATCGGGGACGCTGACGGCCGATGTTTTCGCCGACGATGACAATGTCGATTTCGTAGGCGGTGCCGTATCCCCGTACGACATCTCCCACGCGGATACGCGGTATAACGAAGGCCTTTCGTGGGGGCGCACCTTCGACGAGAGCGAGTTTGCCTTTGGTGGGTACGCCCGCCAGGAAACGCTTGACATCGCGAACGTCCCAGGGCCTCGACCGTATGGTCTCCCGCAGCCGCCGTCGTCGACGGCCTCGTTATCGCAGAGCATCAACTCATATTTCTTCCGCGGTGCGCAGCAGTTCGGCAGCCTTCGGCTGTCGGGCGGTCTCTACGACGCCAACTACTCGACCTTCGGCAACACGCTCAACTGGCGCCTCGGGCTCAGTCAAGACCTCGGCTCTTCGAGCGACGTGCACTTCTCGGTCGGAACAGGATTTCGCGCGCCGCTCCTCTTCGAGCGGTACTTCGAGCCTGGCGGCCAAGGGCCGCCGGACGCAAACTGTGTGATCTTCAACGGCAATCCCAACGAGCGGCCCGAGCACGCGACCGAATACGAGCTGGGCTTCTCGCATCTGTTCTCGGCGACGTCGGATCTCGACTTTTCGCTCTACCGTTCCAACCTCCGCGACACCATCGAGAACTACTACCCCGACGGCGGTGCGAAGAGCTTCTGCGATACGCCGGCGGGCTACGCGTACGAGATTCCGATCAACATCGGCAACGCCGTCTATGAAGGCGCGGAGGCGCGCTACAAAGAGCTCTTCCCTCGGCAGAATCTGACGATGGTGCTGTCGTACGGCCTGAACGTCGCCTATCCGTACGCGCTGGGCCCGTGGGTCTCGAATCCAACGTCCGGCGGCACCCTCGTCGACGACGAACAGTTCCTCGGCGTCCCGCAGCAGCAAGGCTCGGCGGTGTTTATCTGGGCGCTGCACGGATGGCACGCATCCACGGGCTTGACGTTTGCCGGCAATAACAACACCCTGAACCAGCGGCCCTACACCACGGTCGATGGGGCGGTGGGAAAGAACTTCGGCCGTATAGATCTCACGATCGCCGGAACGAACATCTTTAACGCCGTCTCCGGGCCGTTCACGCTCTATGATGCTGGCGTGCCTTACCGTGGCCTCTATTCGGGCACCGGAAGCGCCCCGTATCTAGCGAACTATCCGACCAACGCGCTCTTTATCCAGCCGGCGTCGATAAGGTTCATCGTTACGTTGCACGAATGAGCGAGACGATGAAGGCCGTGCGCGTGCACGAACTCGCCGGTCCGCAGAATCTCGTGCTCGACACGATTCCTGTCCCCGCGATCGCGGACGATGAGGTGCTGGTGCGGGTTCGGGCGGCAGCCATGAATCATCGCGACATTTTCATCACGCAGGGCCTCTATCCGCAGATTCGCCTGCCGGTAACGCTCGGCTCCGACGGCGCGGGCGAGGTCGCGGCGATCGGCAGCCGCGTTTCGGGCGTCGCCGAGGGCGACCGCGTCGTGATCGATCCGATGCTGGGCTGGGGGGATGACCCGCGCGTTTGGGACGCGCAAGCCGCCAACATCCTCGGGATGCCCCACGACGGCACCTTCGCGCAGTACGTTGCAGTACCGGCAGCCAACGTGTATCCGAAACCGCACGCGCTTTCGATGGAGGATGCCGCCGCCATTCCGCTCGCCGGGCTCACCGCGTATCGCGCGACCTTCACGCGCGGCGGACTGAAGCCGGACGAAACGATCCTCATTACGGGCATCGGCGGCGGCGTGCAGACCTTCGTCCTGCTCTTCGCGAAACACGTCGGCGCGCGGGCGATCGTGACGTCGAGCAGTGACGCGAAGCTCGAGCGCGCGAAGGCGTTGGGCGCCGACGTCGCGCTCAACTATGCGGCGACGCCCGAATGGCACAAGGCGTTGCGGGCGGACGGCCCGATCGATCTCGTCGTCGATTCTACCGGCGGCGAGACGCTCGGCAAAGCGCTCGAGGCCGTGCGCCCGGGCGGGCGCATCGCGGTCTATGGGCGGACTACCGGCGACGCAACGCTCAAACTCTTCTCGCTCTTTTGGAAGCACGTCACGATCCTCGGCACCTCGATGGGCAGTCCGTGGGACTTCCGCGCGATGCTCGAGCTGTTCGAGCAGGGCCTGCGCCCGGTCGTCGATCGCGTCTACCCCATGGCCGATGCTGCAACCGCCGCGCAGCGCCTGGCTGACGCGGAACAGTTCGGCAAGATCGTCTTGCGCATCGAGTAGGTTGACCGAGCTTACGCGCACCCGCGCGATCCTTGCCGCGATTGTGACCGCAGGCGCAGTGATACGGATCCCGGGATTGCTGCACGACGGCCTCTGGCGCGACGAGGCGTACGTCTACGTCGATGCCATCGCGCCGACGTTTCAAGCGTTTCTCCACCGCATCGTCGAGACGGAGTACCATCCGCCGCTCTACTTTCTCATTGCTTACGGCTGGGTGCGGTTGGCGGGCACCAGCGAGCTCTCGCTCAAGGCGCTGCCCTTGCTCTTCAGCGTCTTGACCATTCCGGCGGTCTATCGACTCGGCGCGACCGCCGGTTCGGCCGGCATTGGCCTGGCGGCAGCCGCAATGTACGCCGTGAGTCCGTTGGCGATCTTGGAGTCGGGCGATTACCTCTATCCGCTCATGGGCTTGCTGTGCACGGTGTTGGCCACGCTGATCATGGCCGGACGGCGCGAACCGCTTCGCCCGGCGCGTTTGGCCGCCATCGCCGTGATAACGATGCTAACCATGTACACCCAGTACGCCGCGCTTTTTTACGTACCGGTGCTCGCCGCATGGGCGCTGAGCTCGCCGCGAGGAATGCGGCACGGCCTTGCATTAGCCGGCGCCCTGGGCCTGGGTGCGCTGCCGTTTCTGTTCTGGCTGCCGACGTTCTTGCGTCAGCCCAACCCCTACTTTCTAAGGTCGCCGTGGCATCCAGGAAACCCACTGTTCGTACCGCCGCCCAATGCGTTGGATAAGCTTGGCTTTTTCGCTTGGACGATCGTGCGGTCTCTGCCGCTCTGGCCTGAGAAGCTGGCGATCGTGCTGGGTCTCTTCCTTGCGGCCGCGTTGGCAAGACTCGTCATGTCACGCAGGATTAACGCCGATGCGATTGCGATGGGAGTGATGTACGCCGTCGCGCTGGCACTCGTTGCGGGCGCGGGCCGGTTTGGCGTCCGATACGTCGCCCCGTTCATCGGGCTCTTCTGCGTCTTTCTTGCGTGGATCGTGGCGGCGTGGTTTGAGCGAGTCAGGCTGGAACGTCCATCGCAGTGGACGCGATGGGGAGCGGCAGTGACGGCGGTCTTGAGCCTCTTCATAGTGAGCGAAGACCTGGTCTTTGCCGTGCATACGGCCGGCATGCCCGAGTCCGGCATTCGAACGTTCGTGCGGTCGCAGCCGCTCGATCCGGCAACGCTCTACGTGATCGCACCGGATTATATGACGGCGACCTTCGCGTTCTATGCGCGCGACGCGCAGGTCGCCTACACCGCGTTTGGACAGACCGACCACCCGGAGATCTTCAGGTACGGACGCGACGCGAGCATCTACTCGCCCGCCGCCGTTCGCGACGCCATCATCGCCCTTGGCAAGAAGGCGGGCGGCCATGAGTATCTCGATCTGATCGTCGATGACGCGGGCAACTCGGCGAAGGTGTCGCGAGGCCGTCTCTATCGCTCGCCCGCGCGGCGTCTCTTAGATTCGATGAGAGCCCGGTATCCGCTTCTAACCCAGCGGCGGTATCCGGGCCGGTTGGAGTCGGTCACGGTCTACCGCTTTCGTACTCAGGGATATTTACGCTCGGCTGAATAAGCTGGGCAGGCGTGCTGAACGGACGGAAAGTCGTCGTCGTCATGCCGGCCTACAATGCCGCGCGGACGTTGCGGCAGACCTACGAAGAACTGCCTAAGCAGGTCGTCGACGAGGTGGTCGTGGTCGACGATGCCAGCGGCGACGAGACGGCCTCGCTGGCTCGGCAGCTCGGCGCGCGGGTGGTCACTCACGAGCGGAACATCGGCTACGGCGGCAATCAGAAAACCTGCTATCGCGCGGCGCTCGCGCTCGACGCCGACGTCGTCGTGATGATCCATCCCGACTATCAGTACTCACCACGCTTGGTTACGGCGCTGGCGGCGATGGTCGCATTCGACGAATATGACGTCGCCCTGGGATCGCGCATCCTCTGCGGCGGCGCACGCGCCGGGGGCATGCCGCTCTACAAGTACGTATCGAATCGAGTCCTCACGGCGTTCGAAAACCTGCTGCTCGGAGCGCGGCTATCCGAGTACCATACCGGTCTGCGCGCCTACGCTCGCCGCGTGCTCGAGCGGCTTCCGCTTGCGGCGAACTCCGACGACTTCGTCTTCGACAACCAAGTCCTCGCGCAGGCCATTTACTTCGGCCTTCGGATCGGCGAGATCTCGTGCCCGACCCGTTACTTTCCCGAGGCATCCACAATCGGCTTCGCGCGCAGCGTGCGCTACGGGCTGGGCGTGGTCGCGACCGCCGTCGCCTTCCGCCTGCAGCGCTGGCGAATCGCCAGGTTTGCGATCTTCGACCCCGCGGGCGCAAAAGTCGATGCCGCCGCCCTCCCCGCTTCCGCGGCAACGGAGCTCTGATGGCATCGCTGCTGAAGCGAGCGGCCTCCGGTACAGGCAATGCCGAGTATTTCGTTCGCTACGCGACGATCGGCGCGGTTGCGGTCGCTACCGATTTGGCGTGCTTTCAGGCGCTCGTGCTGCTACGCGTCTACTTGCCGGTCACGACTACGATCGCTTTTGCCTGCGGAGTGATCGTCCACTTTACGCTCAACAAACTTTGGACGTTCCGCGCAAGAGGGGCGCCGCATGCTTTTCAAGTCGCGGCCTACTTGACGGTGCTGTCCGCGTCGTTCATCGTTACGCAGCTCGTCATTGAGACGCTGGTCCTTGGGTTCCACGTCGTTCCGATCGGTGCCAAGGTCGTTGCAATCGTCGTTCAGTTACCGATCGGTTTCTTCGGACATCGCTACATCACGTTCCGGGACGGACGTTAAAGCGCTATTTTTCCGGCTTCCCGTAGCAGGTGCCCTCGGGCGGCGGATCGTTTCGATAGATCGCTCCGGGATGGGCAACCGGCAAGTGCGCGTCCGGATAGAGGATGACCGGCACTTCCGCGTTGGGGGTCAGCTTGTCTTCGCAGCGAATGACCGCGCGCGCCTTCGAGTGCGCATTCCCGCCTATCCAGAGGTCGAACCAGAGCTTGTAGCAGCCGTTGCTTCCACTGCCGGTCGGCGGTCCCGACGGCGCACAGTCATCCTCGCGAATGAAGTACTGCTTGAGGAACGGCACGTAGATCTTGATGCCGTAAGGAATTCGCTTGTCGTTCGAGCGTTCGGTGGCGAAGGTCGTCGGGTTGCAATAGGTGCCGTCCCCGCCGGCGACCTTGTGAATGATCGGATGCGCGATCCGGTTTCCGGGCGGCGAGTTGTCCGGCCAGCCGTAAAACGTGATCGTCGCCTTGACCTTCACCGGAGCGACTTTGACGACGTAGCATCCGTTCGGTGCGAGCGCGTTCGGGTTCTCGACCGGGGGCATTGCGGGCGGTCCGCACGAGGCAACCACGACAGCGGCCGCAATAAAAACCAGCCGGCGCAGCGATCTAGCGAATAAACGGTTCATGGCAGCTCTCCAGAGACGGCAGCGTTGAGGCGATAGCGATAGAGCGCGCCGATCCGCAGTTGCGAGCCCAGCTCGGCGGTTATGATAGCGGCTTCTTCGGGAGCGACGATCTCTTCGATCCGCGGGTTGAGCATGGTGTCCTCGCCGGCGCTCATGGCGCGGCCGGTGGGCTCGGCCGCGACGCGCCCTTCGCCTTCGAGCGCGATCAGATGGGCGAGAATTTGCCGCGCCATCGCGGGCTGGAGCGGGTTAAGCGTCTTACCATAGATGCGCAGTACCAGCTCGGGAATCGTCTGTGCTTGGTCGGCGAGCGCGGCGAGGATCTGTTCTTCGCGCATCCGGCGATGGGCAATATACTCGGCGATCTTCGCTTGCGCGTCGGTAACGATCGGGCCGTGGCCTCCGTAGATCACGCTTGCCTCGCCGAACTCATCGGCAAGACGCTGCAACGTGCGCTGATAGGGGCGCATCGCACCACCCGGCGGCGCGATTACGACCGAACCCTCGCCGAGAATGACGTCTCCGGTGAAGAGCGCGCGGTCGCGCGCCAGGTAGAAGATCACGTGATCGAAGGTATGGCCGGGAGCGTCGATTGCGCGCAAGGCGGTTTGGCCGATGCACAGATCGCGCTCGAGCTCGAGATCGCGATCGTGTGGGATCGAACTTGCCGGGTGCGCGTAGATCGGAGCACCGGTCATCCCGGCAAGCGGAGCAGCGGCCGGCGCGTGGTCAGGATGCCAATGTGTTACCGCGATCGCGGCAATCGTGAGCGACTGCACCCTCGCGGCTTCGAGCAGCGTGTCGACGTGTGAAGCGATCGGCGGCCCCGGATCGATCACGAGCGCCTGACCATACCCGCAGTCAATGAGGTACGAATTCGTACCCGAGAGCGTCATCGGCGACGGGTTTGGTGCGCGAACGAGCGTTACCATGCGCCTTCCAACTCGGCCGGTATCCAGAAATCTCCCTCCATCGTCGTCGCCGGCTCGATCGTGTAAATCGGCTTGCTGCGGGCGAAATCGCGCAGGCTCTCGAGCTCGCTGAAAGCCGCGAGGCGTTCGAGATGCTTGATCGTAGGATAGACCAGGTGTAGACGCCGCGCGCGATGGCGCGCGAGGGCTTCGCTGGGCGAGATCCAGCATCCGTCGTGCGTTTCGATGCTGTCGGCGGTGACCGTCTGATCGGCGGGGGCGATTGCAAGGAAGAAATGCGTGTCGTATCGCCGTGGTTCGCTCGATGGCGTGATCCAGTGCGAGAACGGCGCGAGCGCGCGGGCGTCGGCGTACCAATCGTGGCTTGCGAGGAAATCGGCGAACGGCAGTGCCCCATCGCGCACGCCGGCGCGCTCGCTCGCGATCTCTTCGGCATTGATGCGTCCAGCCTCGAGCCGATATCCGGCTTTCGTACATGCCAGCAACACGCCGGCTTCTTCGAAAAGCTCGCGCATTGCCGCCACCAAGAGGGTTCGGGACGCTGCGTCGTCGTTGCGTCCATGGACTCGCGCGTGTGCTGCGGGCGTGCCGTCCTGCGCCTGGACGGTGCCACCGGGAAAAACGAAGGCGTCGGCTGCGAAGGAGCTGCTCGAGCTGCGGCGCGTCAGATAGACCTCGAACGGCGTCCGCATCAGGATTACGGTCGCCGCCAAGCGCGGAATAGCCACAGTAGCTAGTAGATGGCGCCGCCGGCGCGAAACCCTGCCCGTGCGCATCGCGCTGGGCAGCGACATGGGCGGCGAACTTCCGGAGGCGATCGATCGATGGTTGCGCGCGCGCGACCACGACGTCATACGTTTCGGTGCGCTTTCGCCCGGCGACGAGGAGGCTTGGCCGTCAGTCGGGCAACGGGTCGGCGAGGCCGTGGAGCGCGGTGAGGCCGACTACGGCGTGCTCTGCTGCTGGACCGGAACCGGCGTGAGCATCGCCGCAAACAAGGTGACCGGCATTCGCGCGGCACTCTGCGGCGATGCGGCGACGGCCGGCGGGGCACGCGAGTGGAACGACGCCAACGTGCTCTGCATGAGCCTGCGCTCGACCTCGGTGCCGGTCGCCGAAGAGATGCTGGCGGCCTGGTTCGCCGCCGCACCAACGCGGGATCCGGCCT
>JASHPI010000003.1 GCA_030038215.1 Vulcanimicrobiota bacterium
CGGCCAGCGATAACGCTTCGGCGACAACGGCGATCGGCACGGCACCGTTCCCGCGCACGGCCGCCAGCGCTTGCGCGTCGAGCGTATCGACATTGCCGAAGAAGTTGGGAGACTGCAGGGCGACCGCAGCGTACTCGCCGCCGGCGACGGCATTTTCAAGCGCCTGGAGATCCGTCGTTCCCTCGGACGTAAACGGAATCTCGTCCATCGCAACGTCGAGTCCGTCGCAGTACGTTCGCAACACTGCACGGTAGTTGGGATGCACCGCTTGCGAGACGAGCATCTTCTGGCGCCCGGTCGCATGAAGCGCCATGATCGCAGCCTCGGCCAGCGCGGTCGCACCGTCGTACACCGAGGCGTTGGCGATGTCCATGCCGGTCAGCAGGCAGATGTAGGTCTGCCACTCGTAGATCGCCTGGAGATAGCCTTGCGAGACTTCGGCTTGGTAAGGCGTGTAGGCCGTCAGAAACTCGCCCCGCATCGCCAGCGACGCAATCGCCGGGGGTGCGTAGTGCCGGTAAGCGCCGGCGCCGAGAAAAGAGCGATACTCGACGCCGCCGTTGCGCGCCCCAAAGTGCTCGAATCGCCGGCCGATGAGGTACTCGGGCAGTTGCGGAACGATTTCGAGCTTCTCTTTGAGCGCGACGTCATCGGGGACGCGCAAGAGCTCGTCGAGGCTACCGGCCCCGATCGCCGCGAGCATCTGCTCGACGTCGCGTTTAGTATGCGGCGCGTACACGGCGTCTACTCGGAGGCGATCTTGTCGTATTCGGAAGGACCGAGCAGATTGTTGCGCTCGTCGGGCTTGCTGAGGCGAAGCTTGAGCAGCCAACCCGCGCCGTACGGCTCTCGGTTTACCGCCGCCGGATCGTTCTCGAGTCCATCGTTAATCGCAACCACCTCACCCGACATCGGCGTGAAGAGATCGGAGACCGCCTTGACCGACTCGATCACGCCCACGTTGCCGAATTGCTCGATCTTCGTCCCGACCCGCGGCAACTCGACGTAGACAATGTCGCCGAGCGCATGTTGCGCGTAATCGGTGACGCCGATCGTAGCCGAGTGGCCATCGAGCCTCACCCATTCGTGTTCTTTGCTGTAGAGCAGATCCTCTGGCACGGCCACGGTTTGCGGGTATCTCCTTCCGATTTACTGCGAGCGTTTATAGAATGGCAGCGGGACGACGGTCGCTTCATGCACCGTACCGCGAATCTCGACCCCGAGCCGCGTTCCGGGGGTTGCAGCCGCCTTGGCGACCAGCGCCGTCGCGACGTTCTTGTTTTCAACCGACGGTGCGAGCGAACCGCTGCGAACCTCACCGGCATCGCGGCCCTCGAAGGTGACGCGATAGCCTTCGCGCGCCGGGGCTCGACCGTCCATGACGATTCCGACGACTCGCGAGTATTCGTCGCGCGCGAGCTGGGCTTCGAGCGCGGCTTTGCCGATGAAGTTGGGCTTGTTCAGCTTGAGCGCCCAGGTTTGACCGGCCTGCACGGGCGTGATCGTCTCGGTCAGCTCGTGTCCGTAGAGCGGCATCCCGGCTTCGAGGCGGAGCACGTCGCGCGCGCCGAGTCCGCAAGGCTCGAGCCCTTCGGCCGCGGGGTCGTTCAGCAGCGCGTTCCAAACTCTCGACGCATGGCTGCCGTCGACGAACAGCTCGAAGCCGTCCTCGCCGGTGTAGCCGGTGCGCGCGATCACCGCCGGCACGCCTTGCACGCGGCCCTCGGCCGAGAAGTAGTAGCGCATCGCTGCCAGGTCGACGTCGACGTGCGGCTGGAGATACTCAACCGAGCGCGGCCCCTGAATCGCAATCAGGGCGTTGCGCCCGTGGCGATTCTCCAGCACGACGCCGCTCGCCGGCAGATGGGCGTTGAGATGCGCCCACATCTTCTCGGCGTTGGCGGCGTTGACGACCAGCAGCCAGCGCGAGTCGAGACGATAGAAGATGGTATCGTCGTGCGCACCGCCGGCATCGTTGCAGAAAATGTTGTAGCGGGCCTGCATCGGCTTCATCGTCGCGACCGCATTGATCGCGAGTTCGTCGCTCCACGGTGCAACGAGGTCGCCGGTAAGCACGAACTGTCCCATGTGCGAAAGATCGAACAGCCCCGCGCGCTTGCGCACCGCATCGTGCTCTTTTAGAATGCCTGCATACTGTACCGGCATCTCGAATCCGGCATACTCGACCATCCGCGCCCCGGCCCGGACGTGATCGTCGTAAAGTGCCGTCCTTTTGAGCGTTAGCGTTTGGGCTTCTCCTCGGGATAGGTGTTGAGGAAGTCGAGCGTGGCGTGTGCGACGATCTTTTCACCGCTGCGCACGTACACTTCGCCGTAAACGATCCGGCGCCCGGCCTTGAGGACGCGCGCCTCGGCAATCAGGTCGTGCGGGGGCTTGGCGGGGGCGAGAAAGTTACACTGCAGCGCCACCGTCGAGGTATCCTGATCGCGGCCGTAAATCGAAGCCAGCGCGACGTAGAAGGTCGTGTCGCAGAGACTGACGATCGCACCGCCATGGACCGCACCCGTTCCGTTGGTGATCTCGGGGCGGAAGGGCATGCGCATCACCGCTTTTCCGTGCTCGACCTTCTCCAGCTGCAAATCGAGCAACAGAACGAAGTTTCCCCGCTCCTTCTCCCAGGCGTGCGGGGCGCGGGAGTAATCGATGTCCATAGCGGGTGATCTTCGCCCGCTTCGTGTGGTGTCCTAGAAGGTCTCCCCGCTCGCGGCAAGCATGCGTCGCAGGTAGAGCGGGAGCGCGAAGAGCCGGCGGTGCGTCACCGCATCGTAGAAGAAACTCTCACCGCGCAAGCGAGCGCAGTAGGCTTCGATGATCTTTGGATCGAGGGTCGCAAGGTCGACGCGATCGCTGCACGCGAGGAAGGCCCAATCGGTATCGAAGGCGGGCACGTGCGTGAAGAACGAGACGACGTGCCGGTAGTGGCGGCGCAGCGTGCGCGCCATCTTGCAGTGCAGCGCGGCATTGTGGAAGGCAGCCGTGCTGGCTTGTAAGACGTACACGCCGCCCTCGGCCAAGCGCGATCGAATCAGCGCAAAGACTTGGTCGTTGAAGAGCGGATGACTGGGCGAGTCCGCCAGCGGCTCGGTGAGGTCGGAAACGATCGTACCATAGCGATCGGAATCCTCGCGCATGAAGCGCAGCGCATCGCCGACGATCACGCGCGCTCGCGGATTGTCGAACGCGCCGTGCGACCACTCCGGCAGAAACTCACGTGCAAGCTCGAGCACTTTGCCGTCGATGTCGACCATCGTACAGCGCACCACCTCGGGGCAGCGCAGCACCTCGCGCAAGGTTGCACCCTCGCCGCCGCCCAGAATCAGCACCTCGCTGCGATCGGCCGCGGCGGCTAAGGCGGGATGCACCAGCGTCTCGTGGTAGATGCGCTCGTCGGCTTGCGAGCTCTGCGTATCGCCGTCGAGGACGAGCATCTTTCCGAAGACCGGCGAGCGGATCACCGCGATCTCTTGGAACTCCGAGCGCCCTGCAAAATAGAGCTCGTCAATCGCGTGATGATGCTGCTCGCTCGGCCCAAACGACTCGACGTACCACTGCCAGCGCTCGGTCTTCGGCACAGGCTACTCCGGTACGCCGCCGTCTCGTTCGATGACTTCCTGCACCGCGTTCCCCGAACTGCCTGCACACGGAAGCACGTGCGGCAGCGGCTCGGGCTTGTAGCGAGTCGGCGCTTGCGTGAAGTCGAAGACGTCACCGATCGAGGTTGCGTCGACGTCGCTCGTGCCCAGCGATCCCAGGCCGAAGTTCTGCTCGATGAACTTCAGGATGCTCCCGAAATCATACTGCGTGTGCGAGACGTATTGCCG
>JASHPI010000121.1 GCA_030038215.1 Vulcanimicrobiota bacterium
CCGTGAAGCGATTTTGGGCGTTTCCGCTGGTGCGAATGGTGCTGATCATCGTGGCTTTCGGCATGGTGCTGGCGCCGCTCGTCCTCATCGTGAAGCGCACGCAGCTTGGCGCTGCAGAATCGGTCTGGACGAGCATCCTGCTCTCGTGGGGCGCGGCGGTGGCGCTGCTCGCGGTTACAATCGCCATCGAACGCGTGACCGCCGGGCGATCGCTCCCCGAGATCGGATTCGATCCGCGCTATGCGGCGCGCGACCTCGCGACCGGCGCGGGCTTAGGCGTCGTGCTCTTCTCGGCGGTCGTGATCGAGCTCGCTGCCGGCGGCTACTACCGCGTCACGGCGGTCCACGTAACGCCTGAGCTCGCCGCGGCCGCCCTGCTCCTGATCGCAGGAGCGGCGACCGAAGAGTTGCTCTTTCGCGGCGTCATTTTTCGGTTGATTGAAGAGTGGGCGGGAACCTGGATCGCGCTTGCGGTCTCGGCGATCCTCTTCGGCGCGGTTCACGCCGCCAATCCCGCTGCGACGTGGGTTTCGTCGTCGGCCATCGCATTGGAGGCCGGTGTGCTGCTCGCGGCAGCGTTCGTCGTCACTCGAAACCTTTGGCTGCCGATCGGTCTGCACTTCGCATGGAACTTTCTCGAAGGGCCGATCTACGGTACCCAAGTCTCCGGTCATACCTTCGTTACCAGTGCGCTCGGCGCGCAGGTGCATGGACCGGTCATTCTGACGGGCGGGAGCTTTGGTCCGGAAGCCGGCTTGCCGGCGATGGTTACCTGCCTCGCGGCCGCGGCAGTGCTGCTAGCCTACGCCGGACGACACTCGCTGATCGTAACTCCGCGATGGGTGCAACGGCGTACGGCATAAGAAGGTTGTGAGCGGCATGGACGTCCGTTTTGTCGCGACCGCTTTTGCGACTGCGTTCACCATTATCGATCCGATCGGCATGATTCCGCTGACCATCGGCACGACCACGCGCGTCTCGACCCAGCGCCGCAATCAAATCGTCGATCAGGCGGTGCTGGTCGCGGCGGGCGTCATCTTGTTCATGGGTCTGGTCGGCCGGGTCTTGTTGAACTATCTCGGCATCACGCTTCCCGCATTTACGATCGCGGGCGGAATTCTGCTGCTCCTGATTGCCATCGACATGCTTTTTGCTCGGCCGACCGGCGCGAAGGGCACGCCGGCCGAAGAGCGCGAGGCAGCGGAGGGCGAGAACCCGGCGGTTTTTCCGCTGGCCGTCCCGATGATTGCCGGCCCGGGAACCATTGCGACGGTGCTGTTGCTCGTCAACCTCTCCCGAGGTGATCGGCTCGACTTGCTCGTCGTCGCGGCGGCCTATGCCGTTGCGCTCGCGGTCACCTGGTTGTGCATGCGTGCCTCGACGCTGCTGCTGCGCGTCATCGGCAAAACCGGCATCCACGTCGTCAGCCGCTTACTCGGAATCATTCTGGCGGCGCTGGCCGTGCAGTTCGTCCTCAACGGTTTAGCGCAGACGCCGCTGCTAAGGCGTTGAGGCCGGTTGGGGCGGCCCGTTGCCGGCCCACTCATCGTAAACTTGTTTCTCGATCGGCGGGAGCTGCGCGTCGGCGGGGAGCTTGAATCCCGGCAACGGAAGCGGAAACGGCATCGGGTGCGGCGGAAGCTTGAACGGGTCCGAGCCCGGATCGTAACAGAAGGGCCAAACGATACTCCCGGTCTCCATGGCGCCGTCAGGATATGTGAACTCGTACCGCCCGTAGTAGCAATCCTCGCCCTGCGCGTGCCACCTCTGCGTCGGCGTAATGATCCCGTTCCCGTGTTCGTCGCCGCTGTTTAGCGAAGCAACATCGAACTTATAGCTCTTCATCGTCGAGCCATTCGACGACGGGTCGATGGTGGGAATCGAATGCGGGTCGTCTTGTTTGTTGAGCTGAGCCACCTCGTTGGCGAATCCGGCGGCGTCACGCGCGATACGCGTCCGCAGCGTTGGTCGACGCGGAAGCGGCGAGGGTTGCGGCGGCGCGTTGGCGATCTGCTTGGCAAGCTCGTGAATCGGCGGTGCAGCCGGCGCCGATTCGCGTTGGCGAACGGGATGAGTGATGTGTTTCGGCGGCGGCGTTGGTTTCGGCGTTGGCGGCGGAGGCTTTCTGATCGTAGCGATCGTCGTCTGCGAGACGACTTCGCGCTCGCCGCGCGGTATGAATACGTGCGCCACGGCGTAGAATAGCGCCGCCAAAAAGATAAGATGAAACGCCGCGGAAGCGAGCGTCGAGAAGAAGAGCGCGCGGCGGCGCCGGTCGAGCGGCCCTGAGATCAAAGAGTGCTACAGGCCACTTCTAGTCGCTATTGCGACGGTGAGGGCGCCGCCTCCCCGCCGCCTTCGGCGCCGAAGCGGCCGCCGACGATGAGCACATTCGTCATCATCTGCCGGCGCCCGAACGATTCGCGGAAGCGGCCGCTCACCGTCACTTGGCTGCCGTCGCTGACGTTCGTGTCGCCGAATTGAACGACGTTGATGCATGCAGAATCGCAAAGTTGATAAGTCGTGGCCGTGCCCCGGCGCATCTGACGCGCGGTCGGGTTCTTGGCCGTCCCCGAAACGGTGATCGTCTGACCATCGTAGTTCGATGGATTCGCCGCCAGGGCGGATGGCGCCACCGACGCGCCGCCCCGCCCGCAGGCGACGGTTGAGAGCAAAGCAACCGCTAGCGCCGCCCGCGCTAGGACGGCACCTAACGGGTGCGAAGACGAACGTGAAGGCATGGATCGAGTCCCTCCGTCAACGTACTTTCTCTGCGGCGGCTGGGAGAGTACTGGGTTTGCGCTCGCAGAGTTCGATGAGGACGCCGCCGGTGGCCTTTGGATGAAGGAAGGCGATTAAGCTGCCGTTCGCACCTTTGCGCGGGTGTTCGTCGATCAGCCGGACGCCTTTGGCCTTGAGGTCGGCGAGCGCGGCCTCGAGGCATTCGACGCGATAGGCCGTATGGTGCAATCGGCTCGCGGCCTCGCCGCGATAACGGGCGATCGGCGAACTCGGATCGAGCGGCAGCAGCAGCTCGACGGTCGCGCCACCCGCCTCGAGACCGACCGCCTCCACGCCTTGATCGTAAATGACCTCGCGATAGGCTTCTTTGAAGCCGAGCGTTTGGGTATACAAGCGGAGCGTTTCCTCGAGGTCTTTCACGACGATCGCGACGTGATCGATCTCCATCGACGTTTGGGATAAGACGCTCAGGCAACGACCTCCTTGGGGCGATAGGTTCCGAAGACGTCGCGTAAGACGTTGCAGATCTCGCCTAAGGTCGCGCCGTCGTCAACGGCATCGATGAAGTACGGCATCAGGTTCTCCGCTCCGGCGGCGGCAGCGCGAACGGCGTTGAGCCGGCGCTCCACGGCAGCGAGATCGCGGGCCGCTCGAAATGCCGCAAGGCGCTCGATCTGTGCGCGCTCGACGCGCTCGTCGATCCGTTGGAGCGCAAGGCTAGGGTCGGAGCCGGCGGTCTCGGCGAACCGATTGACGCCGACGACGATCGTCTCGCCGCACTCGATCGCGCGTTGGGCCGCGTAGGCGGAATCGGCCACGCGCGCTTGCATCCAGCCGCTTTCGATCGCCGCAACGCTGCCGCCCATCGCATCGATCTCGCCGATCAACTCCTGTGCGCGGTCGATCAGCTCGTTGGTCAACGACTCGACGTAGTACGATCCGGCGATCGGATCGACCACGTCGGTGACGCCCGACTCGTAGGCGATGATCTGCTGCGTTCGCAAGGCAACCTTGGCGCTCTCGGCGGTCGGCAGTGCGAGCGCCTCGTCTTTACCGTTGGTGTGTAGGGATTGCGTGCCGCCCAGCACCGCCGCCAGCGCCTGCAGCGTGACCCGGACCACGTTGTTCTCCGGTTCTTGGGCGGTCAACGTCGAACCCCCCGTCTGCGCGTGGAAGCGCAGTACTTGCGAACGCGGATCCCTGCAGCCGAACTCGTCGCGCGTGACGTGCGCCCAGAGGTAGCGAGCGGCACGGAACTTGGCAATCTCCTCGAAAAAGTCGTTGTGCGCGTTCCAGAAGAACGAAACGTGCGGCGCGACCTCGTCGAGCTCGATGCCCGCCTCGCGTGCGGCGCGTAAGTACGCCTTGCCGTTCGAGAGCGTGAAGGCGAGTTCTTCGAGGGCAGTCGAACCGGCCTCGCGCATGTGATAGCCGGAGATCGAGATGGCGTTCCACTGCGGAACTTCGCGCGCGCAGTACGCCATCACGTCGGTGACCAGGCGCATCGACGGCTTGGGCGGATAGATGTACGTGCCGCGCGCGACGTACTCTTTGAGGACGTCGTTCTGTACGGTGCCGCCGAGCTTGTCAAACGGAATCCCGCGCCGCCGCGCAACGGCGAGCAGCAGCGCCAGCAGAATTGCAGCCGGCGCGTTGATCGTCATCGAGACGGTGACGCGATCGAGCGGGATGCCGTCGAGCAGCGTCTCCATGTCCGCGATCGAGTCGATCGCGACCCCGACCTTGCCGACTTCGCCGCGCGCTTGGCGTGCATCAGAGTCATAGCCGAGCTGCGTCGGAAGGTCGAAGGCCACCGAAAGTCCGGTTTGACCGCGCTCGAGAAGATAACGGTAGCGCGCATTCGATTCAGCGGCCGTCGCGAAGCCTGCATATTGGCGCATCGTCCAGAGTCGCCCGCGATACATGTCGCCGCGGATGCCGCGTCCGTACGGGAAGCTGCCCGGCTCGCCGAGATCGTGCGGCGCGCCCTCGATGGCGTCGTAGACGGGTCTGAGCGGGATTCCCGAAGCATTGACATCGCGCGGCATCGTGCGGTTAACTACGCCGCATCGCCGCAGGGCGCCCGCTCTTGGTTCGCCAAGGCTCGAGCGATGCGCTCGATTGCCCTCGCGGCAGCGCTACTCGTCGCCGCTCCCGCGATTCCGGCGCTTTCGCAAACGACCGAGCCTCCCGCGCTTCAAGCCGCCCTCGACGCCCGCGCCGGCGCCGCGGCCGGCACCGGCATCGCGCTCGGCATCATCGATCGCGGGCAGACGCGCATCTACGCTGCCGGCTCAGCAGGCAACGGCCGTCCGGTCGATGAGAAGACGCTCTTCGAGATCGGCTCGGTCACGAAGACCTTCACCGCGACCGCGCTTGCGGCAATGGTGCAGGCCGGACAGTTGAGCTTGGACGATCCGATCGCCGAGTATCTTCCGGCCGGCGCGCATGCGCCCAGCAAGGAAGGAGTGCCGATTACTCTGCTGGATCTCGCCGAGCAACGCTCCGGACTCCCACGCCTCCCGGCGAACATGGATGCTTACAGCGATGACCCGTATGCAAACTACTCGCTCGCTGACATGTATGCATTCTTGAACGGATACACGCTGACGCGCGATCCCGGCGCGCTCTACGAATATTCGAACTACGGAATCGGGCTGCTCGGACAGCTGCTTGCGAATCGCGCCGGGACCAGCTATCCGCAGCTCATCCGTCGGCTAGTGCTCGATCCGCTCGGAATGACCGACACCGCCTTCGCGCTCGCGCCGGCATCGGATCCGACGGCTCTCGCAGTGGGCCACGATGTGAATGGCGCCGTTGTTCCCGTTTGGCATGCTCAGTCGATCGCGCCCGCCGGCGCAATTCTTTCGAATCTCGACGACATGCTCAGGTTTTTGCGATGTAATATGGGAATGGGCCCGCTTTCTCAAACGTGTCTGTACGCGCAGCAGCCGCGCGCCGACGGCGCGCCCGGGTATCGAATCGGCCTCGTGTGGAACATCAACTCGACTAACGGCGTTATCAGCCACAACGGGGCGACGAGCGGTTTTCGCGCGACGGTAGCGATCGCACGCGACCGCCAAACCGGCGTCGTCGTTCTCAGTAATGGTCCGTTCGTCGACGATATCGCCACGCACGTCCTTTCTCCCGGCGACCCGATCGGCGCTTGCCCAGCCTCGGTTCTGGCGTCCAAGGCGGATCCGGCTTCGTACGCCGGCATGTACTGCAATGCGCTCGCCGGCATTACGTTCGCCGTGAACGGCAGACCCGATGCGAGCGGACTCTCGATCGCGTTATTACCGCAACGGGCGCTGGCCTTTCGGCGCGTCGACCCCGACACGTTTTACTCCGAGATCGTCGACGCCACGGTAACGTTTGTACGCGAAAACGACCGAATCGTCGGACTGCGGCTGTTTCAAGGCGGCGATCTGCTGGCGGCCATGCGATACGACGCGCGCGGCCGGCCCTTCGCGTCGCAGCTGCCGCCGGCGTTTCCGGCGGTCGTCGCGCTCAACGACTCCACGCTGCACCAGTACGTCGGCTCCTATAACGCAAACTTCGGGACGTTCACCGTCACGTTACGCGGCCGCCAGCTTTATGTTCAGCTCACCAATCAGCCCGCGCTTCCGGTCTACGCTTCGGCCAAGGACGATTTCTTTTACAAAGTCGTTCTCGCGGAGATCCGATTCGCCCGCGATACCTCCGGCGCAGTGGCATCACTCACGCTCCACCAAAACGGACGCGACGTCACTGCAGCCCGCGCGCGTTAAACTGAAGCGATCGTTAGCAGTGGCGAGCCCGATTCTACGGTCGCGCCGGGCGTGACGTGAACGTTCGTTACCGAACCGCTTTTGTGGGCTCGGATCTCATTCATCATCTTCATCGCCTCGATAAA
>JASHPI010000122.1 GCA_030038215.1 Vulcanimicrobiota bacterium
TTGTACTTCTGGGTCAGGGTCTGCGAACCGACCGGTTCGGCGGTCGCGATGTACTCATAGACGACCGTCGCCAGGATATAGGCCTTGCGCTTATCGAGACTACCGCCCTCAATCATCTTCGCTACTGTAGCACTCCCAGGACCGGAGTGCTAGTTCGGGCGAGTCGTATCGCTATGCTCCCCCGTCGCAGAGCCCCCGGAGCCCCCAGCGGCTTGCGCCTGCTCGATTGCACGCTCAAGCTCCTCCCAGCTCAAGCCGCCGACCGAGACATAGGAGACGTCGCCTGCCGGGTCCAGCACCAGCGTGACCGGGATCTTCGGAATCGAGTAGCTCCGGAAGATCGCTCCGTCCACGTCCTCGACCAGCGGCAGCTCGATTTTCGACACGCGGAAGTAGCTGGCGGCCACATCATGAAGCTCGTCCGAGATCGTGACGACGGCGATGCGGTTGCCGAACGTCTCCTGCGCGCGCACGAAATACTTCATCTCCGCCGTGCAGACATCGCACCAGGTCGCCCAAAAATCGATCACGACGACTCTCCCGCGCAGGCTGGAGAGATACTCGATGCCGCGCGGCGTCTGAATCGGGAAGTTCGGCGGCGGGGCGTCGTAACGAATCGTCGCAAGTCCGGTTCCGGCCGACGCCGTCAGAGCCGCTAAAACCAGGCCAGGTATCATTCCACTCTCCCTATTTCCTTTTCGGCAGGCATGCGTGTGCGGCCTAGGTAATCGTCGCGTATGACGACACAAGCTCAAGCCATCGAGGCGCTCCTCGAGGAGAGCCGGCGCTTTCCGCCATCGCCCGAGTTTGCCGCTCAAGCAAACGCCAAGCCGGAAATCTATGCGGAAGCGGAACGCGATTATCTCGCGTTTTGGGCGGCGTGGGCCCGGAAGCTCGAATGGAGCAAGCCGTTCACGCAGATTCTCGAGTGGAACGAACCGTTTGCAAAATGGTTCGCCGACGGTGAGCTCAACGTATCGGTCAACTGCCTCGACCGCCACGTTCGCGCCGGCTTGGGCGATCGGGTCGCCTTCTATTGGGAGGGCGAACCGGGCGATCGGCGCGTCATCACCTACGCCGAGCTGTTGGACGACGTCAGCCGCTTCGCCAACGGGTTGCGCAAGCTAGGGATTCGCAAGGGGGATCGCGTGGCGATCTACATGCCGATGATTCCCGAGCTGCCGATTGCGCTGCTCGCGTGCGCCCGAATCGGCGCGGCTCACTCGGTCATCTTCGGCGGCTTTTCGCCCGAATCGATCATCGACCGCGTCAACGACGCCGAATGCGTGGCGCTGATCACCGCCGACTATGGCTGGCGCCGCGGCGGGAAAGTGCCGCTCAAACGCAACTGCGATATTGCTATGGAGCACACGCCTTCGATCAAGCATTGCATCGTTGCGCGCCGCATCGGCGACGAAGTCTTCATGCACGAAGGACGCGACTACTGGTGGGACGAGGTGGTCGCCGGTCAGTCACCGGAGTGCGAACCCGAGACGATGAATGCGGAGGATCTGCTTTTCCTGCTCTACACCAGCGGCACGACGGCCAAGCCCAAGGGCATCAAACATACCACCGGCGGATATTTGACACACGTCATGATGACGCACAAGCTGATCTTCGATATAAAGGAGGATCGGGACGTCTACTGGTGCACCGCCGACATCGGCTGGGTGACGGGGCATTCGTACATCGTCTACGGTCCGCTGGCCAACGGGTCCACCGGCGTCATGTACGAAGGCACGCCCGACTTCCCCGATAAAGATCGTTTATGGGAGATCGTCGAGCGTTACAAAGTGACGATCATCTACACCGCGCCAACCGCCATTCGTACCTTCATGAAATGGGGGCCGGAGTATCCGGCCAAGCACGATCTCTCATCGTTGCGGCTGTTGGGCACCGTCGGCGAGCCGATCAACCCGGAAGCGTGGATCTGGTACCGCGAGTGGATCGGCGGAAATAGGACGCCGGTCGTCGACACCTGGTGGCAGACCGAAACCGGCGGCATCTTGATCTCACCGTTGCCCGGCATCACGACGTTACTTCCCGGAAGCGCGACGTATCCGCTGCCGGGCATCGGCGCGGACATCGTCAACGATCAGGGCCAAACCGTCCCGCTCGGCGGCGGCGGATACGTGGTCCTGACGCGGCCCTGGCCGGGGATGCTGCGCGGCATCTGGGGCGATGACGAACGCTACGTGCAGACGTACTGGTCAAAGTTTCCTCACCTCTACTTCGCCGGCGACGGCGGCCGCCGCGACGCCGAAGGCAACTTCTGGTTCATGGGGCGCGTCGACGACGTCATGAATGTCAGCGGCCATCGCATCTCGACGACCGAAGTGGAGAGCGCGCTCGTCGACCATCCAAAGGTTGCCGAAGCCGCCGTCTGCGGTAAGCTCGACGAGATGACCGGCCAAGCGATCTATGCGTTCGTCTCGCTCAAGGGCAAGGACCTCGGCTCGGCAGAGTTCGGCGACGAGCTGCGCGAGCACGTCGCCAACAAGCTTGGGAAGTTCACGCGTCCCAAGTACATCACGTTCACGCAGGAACTACCCAAGACGCGCAGCGGCAAGATCATGCGCCGCTTGCTGCGCGACATTGCCGAGGGGCGAACGCTGGGCGATACGACGACGCTTGCCGATTCGACGGTCGTCAAAGAGCTTCAGGAGCGCGCGAAGATCGAGGTAACGCAAGAGGACTAAGCGAGGCGTTGGAGCGGCCGTTCATCCGCTGCGGCGCCGCGCGGCGTTCTCTCAGCATGACATGCCGGCGCCGAGCAATGACGAGGCTCTTGCGATCGCCTTTGCGGCACACGATCGCGCGGCTTTCGATAAGGCGTATCGCGCGTATGCCGGGCTCCTGTACTCGGCGGCCTACAACGTGCTCGGGAACGGCCAGGAGGCGCAGGACTGCGTGCACGACGCGTTGGTGCGGATTTGGCGCTCGCCCCAGGCCTATTCGCCGGCGCGCGGGGCACTGCGCAGCTTCCTGGTGGTCTGCGTCCGTAACGAGGCGATCTCACGGCGACGACGCCACGGACGCAGGATGCAGATGGAGGAGCGGCTCGCCGCGCAGCCGCCCGAGCACGACGAGCTGCCGGCTTCAGATCCGATCGAGCGCGACCGGGTGCGTTCGGCCTTGGCCGGCCTGCCGGTCGAGCAGCGCCTCCCGCTGGAGCTCGCGTATTACCAGGACAAGACGCACCGCGAGATCGCCTCGGAGCTCCAGCAGCCGCTGGGTACCGTTAAGAGCCGCATCGCGATGGGTTTGCGCAAGCTCGCGCAAGCGCTGCAGCCCGCCGCCCCGGCGGATCGCCGATGACCGCTCACATTAGCGACGACGCCGCACTCTACGCGCTCGGTGCTCTGAGCGACGGGGAACGCGCTGCGATCGACGCCCACGTGCGCAGCTGCAGCAGCTGCGCCGCATTGCTCGGCGCGGCCGAGCAAGACGTTGCCTTTGTTGCCTCGATGGAACCCCAGCATGAGGTCCCCGTGCTGCTGGGCGGCCGCATCGCGCGCACGCTCGATCGAAGGTCGAGGCCGCAATGGCAGCCGTTCGCCGCTTTGGCGGCGGCCTTCGTCATCGGGCTTCTTCCCTCCGCGTACTTCTGGCAGCAGAACCAGTCACTTCACTCGGCGATGAGCGCCCAATCGGCGGCGATCCAACGCGTTGCGAGCGCGCCGCATCGCATGGCTCACTTTCGGGGCATGAACGATCGCGGCTCGGCCAGTGTCATGTATGCGCCCGATGGGTC
>JASHPI010000123.1 GCA_030038215.1 Vulcanimicrobiota bacterium
GTCTTCATCACCTCCCTCGACGGTGAGTCCGGCGACAAGGCAAAACAGATCGTCGAGAATCTCACCAAAGAGGTCGTCGTCGGCGAGACCTATCTCGGCACCGTAACGCGCATCATCAACATCGGTGACTTCGTGCAGATCCTTCCCGGTAAGGAAGGGCTCGTGCACATTAGCCAGCTCGCGCCGACGCGAGTCGAGAAGGTCGAGGACGTCGTGAAAGTCGGTGACGAGATCATGGTAAAGGTCACCGAAATCGACGGTCAGGGACGCATCAACCTCTCGCGTAAGGCGTTGCTGGGTGGAGTCTCTGCCAACGGCGATTACAGCGGTCGCGGTCAGCGCGGTTCGCCGCAGCCGCGCGACGCGAGCAGCACCGCCGGCCTCCCGGGGGCGCCCCCGACGCGCCGCCGCCGGCGACCGCACGCGCGTCACGACGACTAGCCAACGCTAGCGGGCGGCAAAGCGCAGGCCGGCGTTCACGAACGTCCGGTGCATCCAGTCTTCGGTACCGGCGTACCAGCGCAGCCGCTCTGAGACTGGGCCCGAAACTGCCGCATCGAAATGATAGAAGGGATCGTTGTCGAGCAGGTCCCTTCTATAAATCGCGTCGATCCGCAGCGCGCCGCCGTTGTCGTACGTGAGCCACAGCGCATTGACGGTCGGAGCGATGCCCAGGTACGGCGTGAGCGTCGATGGATAGATCGGTGCGGTGTCGGTGACGTGCATCGTCCAGGCTCGCAGAGCAATCAGGGGGGCGATCTGCCACGCCGCCGAGAGACCGGCCGACGTGATCGTGCCTGACGTGGCGCCGCGCACGTCTTCGGAAGCCTCTTCGAAAGAGCAGCGCAGACGCGAGTCGTCGGTGTAGCTGAGCTGTCCCGACCACAGCGAGCTCCGCGTGAACTCGATCGTGGAATCATCGTAGCCGGCATACGTGGAATTATCGTAGCCGGCATATTCGTATTGCGCGAGGAACGTGGGCAGCGCAAAGGAGCCGCTGCCCTCCAGGCTAGCGCTCCACTTTCCATTCGGAAAGAGCTGTGCTTGCAGCGAGGGCACCGCGAGTTGCGCGTGGGCAGACGGCACACCGGGGTATGGACCTCCGGCGTAGCCGATCCAGAACGTTCCGATGCCCGCTCGCAAGGTGTAATCGGGTTCGCTTACGTCGACGCCGACGTCGGCGCGGGACTGCACGAGGGTCGCAGCCAGACTCGGCACGCCCTCCAGCTCTTGCGCATCGTAGAGGCCCGTTGAAGAACGCACGGCGAGATCTGCAAAGCCGGCGACGGAACCGTTCGAGTGGATGCTCGCGCCGAAACCGGAGTCGGACCAAACCGTGCTCGTGGGATACTCGTCGCCGCTCGCGACGTAGCTGCCGCGGTCGACCACGCTGCTCAGCGTGAGGTTCAGCGCGCGCGGATCGGTGAAGTCCGCGTCGGCGAACGAGAAGCTGCTCGCCAGCAGCGTCGCGGCGGACGAATACTCGCGGCCTTGCTCGCTACCGCCGGCGACGTCGATCGATTGATCGGCAGGAAGCTGCCACGTTGTGGAGAGGTCGGCGCGCTGGCTCAGCTCTTGGTCGCTGTTCGAGGATCCGGCAACGACCTCGTCCGCATCGGTTCCGGCCTGCGCGCGCAAGATCGCGTCGCTCCCGAGCGTCCCTACCTGCGCGCTGTATCCGCTGACAAAGGGCTGCAGTTCGACGATGCCGCCTCCGGCCTGATCGCCGTAAAGAAACGCGTTGGCGGCGCTATCGACTTTCGCGCTTTGCTGGTAGTCAGCCGGGATCATGAGATAGGGAGACTGTCCTGCCACCACGTCGTAGACCGGCGCGCCGTTGTCGATCAACAGGGACCCCGAGGGCGAGAGCCCACGGTCGCTCAGCAGCGAGCCCGGATAAGCTCCGCTACTCTGTTGGAGGAGGGTAAACGGACGCAGCGCCACCGCCGACTCCACGTGCGCATAGGGCAGATTCGCGAGGTCGTCCGGCGATGGCGAATCGCCGATGAGCGCATCGTATCGCCGAATGATTGCGACGACTGGCTGGCCGAAGCGAACGCTAACTACCGTCGCCGGGCAGTAGCGGCAAGTAATCGAAACCGAATCGACGCCGGGCGCCTCCAACGCGAACGTGCCGACTCGATCGGTCGTCGTCGAGACGCGACCCTGCGTCGTCGATGCGGAGATCGTCGCGCCGGCAATCGGAACGCCGTGCTGATCGCGGACCGAACCAACGACCAGCGAGACCTGAGCGCTCGCCGGCGCGAAGAGCAACGAACCCGCGAATAATGCGGACGCGGCGACGAGGCTGAATTTCACAGATTCTTCAGAGATTCGGCTATGATGAAGGGAGTGTCAAAATCCCTCTTCGCGCGCCTGCTGGCGGCCGCGCTCTTGGCTGGCGCGATCGCCGCCGGTGCGGCGGCCCTGGCCGGCACTCCCTCGCTCGAGGAGTCGCTCGCAGGAGCGCTTCTGCCCTCGGCCGCGCCCCCGTTGCTCGGTCCGATCACCTCCTCGGGCCGCAAGGGCTGGGACTGCCTCCCCGAACGCGCTGCGGCGGCGGAGCATTGGCAAGACGCCCAGCTGCCCTCCGCCCCAATCTCACCGTGATCGATGCGGTTTTTTGCAGGGTTGCTCGGACTCGCTGCCATGTTGGCCGGCTTGGGGACTGCCGCCAAGGTTGCATTTGCGTACCCCACTCCGACGCCCGTACCCCGGACCACCTCGATTCCGGCGCTTGCAGCGCTGGCGAGGCAGCGTGAAGTCGAGGAGCGCTTCAAGGCCGGCCTAGCCGCCGAGGCTCGCGGCGACTGGGAAGCCGCGGTCCCCGAGTTCCAACGCATCATCGCGCTGAGTCCGCCCGAACCCGGCGGATCCACCGCGCGTTACGATCTCGCGATCGCGTATGCCAATCTTCAACGCAACGACGAAGCCGCCGGCGAGCTGCGCCAGGCGATCGCTCTCGATCCCGGCTTCCTTGCGGCGATGGCGAACCTCGTTTCGGTTGACCTCGCACGCGGAGACCTGCACGAAGCGCGCAGCGTTGCCGATCGCTACGTAACGCTCGCTCCGGATTCGGCTCGCGCGCTCTATTCGCGCGGAATTACGGCATTGCAAGCGGGTGATGCGGCCACCGCTCGCGCCGACTTCGGAAAGCTGCTCCACTCGGATCCTACCTATGCGGTGGCGCATTACGACCTCGCGCTGGCCGAAGAGCGTCTAGGGCGTTACGACGCGGCCGAGCAAGAGCTCGAGAGCGCGCTGACGCTGGCGCCCAGCTACGCGCGCGCGCGCCTTGCCCTCGGGGTCGTTTTCCTTCGTCAGGGACGACGCGCCGCAGCACGTGAAGCCTTCGCGCGCGCGCAGCAGGACGCGGCGGGGGATCCGGCGCTGCAAAACATCGCCGCGGCGATGCGGGACTCCATCAAGGCACCGCTTTAGACTTTCTTCATCCTCGCCATGTAGACTCCGGCCAACACGTAAGCTACCCGGAGGCCTTATGGCTATAAAACTATTCGCAGTCGCGCTCGCAATCGTCGGCATCACGCTCGTCGCGTGCGGCGGTCGCGGCGGCGGCAGTTCCATCATGCCGAACGAGGTCACCACCTATACGCTTCCGGGCATGGGCTCGGATCTGGTGATGACGGCGGCGCTCCCCAAGCGCACGATCGGCGAGGAGCTTCCCCTCGAGGGCATCGGATCCATCCACTCAAACAAGTGGAAAGCAGACCTCGGCGGTTTCACGCAGGAAGAGCGCGCGCAATCGCTCGCCTTCCCGCCCGGCACGAAAATCACCATCCGCAATCTTTCGAAGAGCATCACGCACACGCTCGATGTGGTCAAAGAGATCAGCGGGCCACCGGCAAAATTTCCAAAGAATCCAAACTTGTCGATAGCGGCGAAGGGGCACGGCAAACTCGAAGCCGGATACGCCAGCGGTAACATCAAGCCGGGTAAGTCGGTCTCCGTCACGCTCGTGAAGGAAGGCACCTATTTGATTGGGTGCGCGTACCATTACAGCGAGGGAATGCACGACGTCTTAGTGGTCAAAAAAGACGCGCGGCCCGGACCGCAAGCTACGCCGAGTCCCAAGACCACGTCGCCGCCGACTTCGCGTTCGAGCTACGCTCCGTCCGAGCCGTAGTCCACCGGTATCGTAGCGTGACGAGGCTCGAGCGTCTGGGCGCCTCGCTGGCAATGCTGATCGCAGGCGTTGCGGCGTGCACCAACGGCGGCGGTTTGGGCGGCAGCAGCACGGGCGGGAGCGGACCGCCCTCGCCGCTGCCCTCGGCCGGCGTCGGCATCGCAATCCCGACCGGAAAAATCGGCGTCGAAAACGATCCGGTCTGGGGAACGGTCGCCGGATATACGCAGAACAAAACCTCGCAGGTACTCGCGCTTGCGCCGGGCGCGAAGATCACGCTGGAGAATCTCTCCTCGAACACACCGCATACGCTCAACGTGATCGGCACCGCCTCGGGACCGCCGCCCAAATGGCCCGCAAATCCTATTCTGTCATTCACGCCAAAGGGAAATGGCGTGCTCGGCACCGGCTATGCCAGCGGCACGCTCAATCCGGGTGCGTCGGTTACGGTGACGCTCTCTAAGCCGGGCATCT
>JASHPI010000004.1 GCA_030038215.1 Vulcanimicrobiota bacterium
CCGCTGCCTTGGGTCTGGAACATGTGGTCGGCGAGAACGTATTCTTTCGCAAGATCCCAGTACGGCCTGATTTGCCCCGGATCCGTGTACTCGTAGACGTAGGTACCGGGGACCTCCCCGATCGGCACGAGGTCGAAGTGGTTCATCTTGCCGTTGTTGTAGTCGCGCACCCAGTACTGGTAGCCGTTGTTGGGTGAAACCTCGCTCATAAGGTTGGCGCTTCGCAACCGCAACGTGCCGTTATGCGTCTTTCCCACGGTTGTTCCGTCGGCGCCGGGAAAGGTCGCGAACAGGTTATCGAAGGTCCGGTTCTCCTGAATCATGATCACGATATGCGTGAAGTGCTTACCCTTTTTGGCCGGCGGCAACGGCACGGAAGGCACCGACGGCGCACCGGAAGAGCCGCCGCAGCCGCTAAAGACAAGCAGCAGCGCGGCGCTGAAAGCCAGAGCGGAGACAGCCCCGTACCAAGCGCGGCGAGATGGCATCACCTTGTGGCGTTACGGGCTTCGGGCGCTTATCCTGCTCGACGCGGACGGGCGCTCGCTTTGACGTGCACGAGCGGGGGCGTTCGCGACCAGGCGGAAGATGGCCCGATGGCTGTGCTGCCGGCGACGCCGCCGAACATTGCGCGCGCCGCCGGCGTATTGCGAAACGGCGGCGTCGTCGCCTTCCCGACCGAGACCGTCTACGGTCTGGGCGCCAACGCGTTCGATCCGCGCGCTGCGGCTCGTGTCTTCGAAATCAAGCAAAGGCCGTGCTTCGATCCATTGATCGTGCACGTGCTCGACCGCGCGATGCTTGGGCGCGTTGTGGCCGAGGTTCCCGACGACGCCGAAAGGCTGATCGAACGCTTTTGGCCGGGTGCGCTTACCTTGGTACTCCGCAAACGGCCGGCGGTTCCTGATTTGGTTACCGCGGGATCGGCGACGGTGGCCGTGCGCATGCCTTCGCATCCGATCGCACGAGCGCTGCTTGCGTCGACGGAGTTGCCGCTGGCTGCGCCGAGCGCCAATCCTTTCGGTTACCTGAGCCCGACCCGCGCGGTTCACGTCGAGCGACTGCTCGGCGCATCTATCGACTTGATCCTCGACGGCGGCCCAAGCGAGCACGGTCTCGAGTCCACGATCGTGGCGCTGGAGCCGCGCCCGGCACTCTTGCGCGCCGGCGCGGTTGACGTCGAGTCGATTGAAGCCGAGATCGGAACGCTCGCGCGCGGTCTCGAAGGCCAAGCGACCACAATCGCGCCGGGGCAAGCCGGCCAGCATTACGCCCCTCGCACGCCGCTGCGCCTGATCGATCTCGCGGCCGTCCCGGCCGGCCAGCGCGCGCGCGCCGGTGCGTTGGCATTCCGGGAGCCGGTCGAAGGCTACGCCGCGCTGGCCGTGCTTTCGCCGAGCGGCGATCTACGCGAAGCCGCCGCGTACCTGTTCGAGACGCTTCACGATCTCGACAGCCGCGGCCTCGAGCGCATCGACGTGGAGCCGGTTCCTGAGCGCGGACTGGGACTTGCGATCATGGAACGGCTTCGCCGTGCCGCCGGAAAATGAGACTTTAGTTGGACGCCATGCGTTATGGCGAGAGAGAGCGAAAGGAAGTCTGGTGATGGAACGATTCCGGAAGTTTGGTTCTGCCGCAGTCGCGTGTGCGCTGCTCGGTATTCTCTGCTTGGGCGCGACCCCCGATGACGCGACGCTGCCGAGTCCGGTCGCGGGCGACGTGGCCGAAAGTTATCGCCTGCTCACCAGCACGGCGTACGTGCCGGTCGATCCACAAGCCCTGCTGGCCGCTGCCAGCGACGCGCTTGCGGACGCAGCGCGCAAACATGGCGTGACCATCGCTCCGCCGGCGCTGCGCGTCGAAGCTGAGAACGACGCGACGCTGGCCGAGCTCGACGACGCGATTTCGACGTCGGCCCAGGCCGCTCACACGGCGCCGACCGATTTGGCCTACGTCGCCATCGATGCGATGGCGAAGGCGCTCAACGATCGGTACACGCAGTTCTTTACGCCGGATGAGTTCAAGGAGTTCAACAACGCGCTCGACCCGCAGCGGATTAGCGGCATCGGCGTGATCGTCCAGCCGGATCCGGCGTCGGGCGACGTCGCGATCGCCTACGTCGTTCCGGGCACGCCGGCCGACCGCGCCGGTTTGCAGGCGGGCGACGTCTTGACCGCGATCGACGGGTCGCCGACGAAGGGTCTGAGCATCGACGCCGTCAGCGGGATGTTGCGCGGTAAAGCCGGCACGGTCGTCGCGGTGACGGTGCAGCGTTCCGCCGGCACGGCGCCCACGGTCATTTCGATCACGCGCGACGAGGTGCAACCGCCGACCGTGGTCTTCAAGATGCTGCCCGGTGGGATCGGCTACGTGTGGGTCCTGGTTTTCGGCCGGGCGACGCCGGCTGAGTTTGATACCGCGGTCTCGCGCTTGAAAGCGCTAGGCGCCCGCGGCCTCGTACTCGATCTGCGCAACGATGGCGGCGGGTACGTTACGTCGGCGCTCGACATCAGTTCGCGGTTCATCGCAAACAAAGCGCTGGTGACCGTCGAGGAGCGCGACCGGCACACCACGATCGACTCCTCCGCCGATCCTTCGATCACGCTCCCGGTGACCGTGCTCGTCAATCAATACACGGCCTCGGCGTCGGAGATCACGGCCGGCGCCCTGCAAGATGACGGCATCGGCGCGTTGGTCGGAACGAAGACGTTCGGCAAGGGAGTCATGCAGACGCTCACGCCGCTTCCCGACGGTGCAGCGATCAAGATCACGACCGCACATTACCTCACGCCCAGCCAACGGGACATCAACCTGAAGGGCATAGCTCCCGACGTTTCGATCGCCGAGAACGCCGACGCGCGTTTGGGCGAGATCGATAAGGACGCGCAGCTGCGCGCCGCGATCGCCTTGTTACAGAAGAAGATCGCGGCGGTTCCGACCGCTCCTTAGGCCTGCGCCTGGCTGCTGCTTGACTGGTGACGCCGAACGAGGCGCACGATCGTCCCATTGCGCGCGAACGTTACGTCATCCATCAAGCGACGCATCAGGAAGATGCCGAATCCGCGTCCCCGGTCGTCGGGTTCGACGCTCAAACGCTCGGGGGGCGCGGGGAAGCCGTGGCCGCTGTCTCTGATCTCGACCGTAAGCTTGCTTCCGTCGAACGCGCAGTAGACGGCGAACCTCCGCGAACGCGTGGTGCGCCCGTGCTCGACCGCGTTGCTCAAAGCCTCGCCGGCCGCTAGCCGGATATCCGCGACCGCTTCGTCCGAGAACCCACAGACGCTCGCGAAACTGGCGATGCCTTTACGGGCCAGCGCCACGTTCCGGATGTCACTGGTGAAAGTTGCTCGGTACTGCGTGCTCACGGTCGATCACTGCCCAAAACGTTCCCGAGTCTCAGGGATTCCTAAACCTGGCGGCAGTCCGCCGCCGGCTTCGGCGCCGCAATCCGGTTGAAAGATTGGAGACCTGGGAAGCGAAGCCATCCGCGCGGGCGATTAGCTCAGCTGGGAGAGCGCCTCCCTTACAAGGAGGAAGTCGGCGGTTCGAGCCCGTCATCGCCCATATATCGAGATGACACTGACCACTCACACGCATATCACCGTGGAACGCGACGGCGACGTCGCGACCGTTTCGTTGAACCGGCCGGAGAAGCGCAATGCGCTCTCCCTGGAGATGATGCGCGAGCTAAGCGAGGCATTGGCCGCAATCGGCGCCGACACCGCCATTCGCGCGATCGTCCTGCGTGGCGAAGGGCCGGCGTTCTCCGCCGGGCACGATCTCGGCGAGTTGCTCGATCGCGACGTCGAAACCTATCGCACGATCTTCGACACGTGCGTCGGGCTGATGGCCAGGATTGTGGCTATTCCACAGCCGGTCATTGCGCAGGTTGGGGGCGTCGCAACGGCCGCAGGTTGCCAGCTCGTGGCCGCATGCGATCTAGCCGTCGCCTCGACGCGTGCCACCTTTGCAACGCCGGGCGTTCGCATTGGCCTGTTCTGCAGCACGCCGATGGTGGCGCTCACGCGGGCGATCGGGCGCAAACGGGCGATGGAGATGCTGCTCACCGGCGACCCGATCGATGCGCAAACTGCGTTAGCGTGGGGCCTGGTCAATCACGTCGTGCCGCCGGAGAACTTGCACGACGCGACGCTGGCGCTGGCGCGTAAAATTGCATCCGCGAGCCGCAGCGTCGTCGCGATCGGCAAGGCTGCATTCTACGAACAGATCGAGCTCGACCAGGCACGAGCCTACGCACATACCAAAGAAGTGATGACGAGCAACGCGCTTGCAGCCGATGCCCGCGAAGGCATCAGCGCATTCCTCGAAAAGCGTCCGCCGAAATGGCCGCTCTGAAAAAGTCGGTGCGGAGACTTCCCTTGCAGGGGGAATTCTGGTACCTTTGAAGCCCGGCGCCGGCGCCGCTCGAGTCGTGGGCTGCGAGCAGTGCGATCGGGGATAAAGCGTCGCCCACACCCGGTATGCGTGACCCGAAAAAAAGGGAACTGCGCATACGCGACGGCAAGCGGACTCGCCGACGGCGGGTCCGCTTGTTAATTCATAGAACAGGGGCCTTGTGACTTTCCTTGCGCCCCGGACGCGTTATGCCGCGATTATCTTGCTCGTTGCCCTGCTGGCCGCGCTGACGGTCGCGGTCTTTCGCGCGCGGGTCGAGGCGCACGCGAATCGCGTCGAGCTCGCCATGGACTTTCAGGACTTCGACGCGCTCGCGCGCGCGTACGACTATAATCCGGCGGCTTTCCTGATCGCGCTACGCCGCGCGGGACTGACGTCGCTGGCGGTTACCGAAGAGCTCGGCTCGAACATCGGCTACGACGGCAAGGCGTACGCAGTCACCGGCGGCGCGCTCCTGAACCAGTCGCGCATCTCCCCGATCCACGATCCGCTCCTGGCAACCCTGGTGCGCAGCAAGCGGATCCGTGAAGGCGCGGTTTACTTGCTCGTCTCGGACCCCTCGACTTACCATCGCTACCTCACCCAGCTGGCGCTTCACTTCGAGCCCAGGAGCGTGCGTGTGCTGCGCGCCACACGCCCGTGGCTGATCGAGGTGCGGACACAGATCGATTACTTTAACAACACCGCGCTCGGCATTCCTACCGATCAAATCGAGCTGGCTCACCGCCTTGCGCTTCTGCTGATACCGCGTTTTCAGAACGACGAACGCTTTGCCGCGCCGCAGATCAACGCGCTCTTCAATGACGTCTTGCGCTACGATCCAAAGGTCTCGACCGTCATCTTCTTCGGTTTACGCAATCAGGTGATCGGGTATCCGGATCATTTGCAAGACGCCGCCGACGCCTTCAAGCGACATGTCTTCAACTTCGGCTCGATCGAGACGTACGACGACAGCCAGATCCAAAAGGGTAACGATACCCTGGGGAGGCTGATTCCCGGCCGGACCGTTCGCGTGCAGGCAATCGCGAAGACCGAGCTTGACAAGCTCAAGCTCGACGAGGTCATCGCGCGCTACGTTCTCGGAGCGCGCGAGCGCAACGTGCGCGTCATCTACCTGCGGCCGTGGGATCATCGCGACGGCAACCTTTCGATCGAAGCCACCAACGTCGAGATGGTGAAGTCGATCGCCGGGGAGCTGAAAGCCGGCGGCCTGCGGCTGGGACGCGCGACGCCGATTCCCGAGTATCACGGGAACAATCGCCTCCTCGTGGGCATTGCGGCGCTTGCGGTTCCGTCGATCTTCGTGCTGTTGCTCGAGGTCTTGGGTTGGTACCGCCGCTGGCCGGCGGTGACGGCATACGCGCTGACGATCCTGCTCTATCTGGCCGGCTTGGTGACGCACCACGACATGTTCGCGCGTTCGGTGATCGCGCTGGCCGGTGCGTTGCTCTTTGCCACGGCCGCATTTCTCATTCTAATCCCGGCTTGGAACGAGACGCCGGCACCGCAGCTGCGAACACAGCTGCTGCGCAGCCTTGGCTGGACGCTGGCCGCGACCGGCGTGGCGCTGCTCGGCGCGCTGGTCGTGGTCGGCGTGATGAGCTCGCCTTTGGCAATGACGGAGATCGACCGTTTTCGCGGTGTGAAGCTCGTGCTCGCACTACCGCCGCTCATCGCGCTCCTGCTCTACGTCTTCGATCGGCGTTTCGGCTCGGGCGTTAACCGGCCCGCGGACGTCTTGCTTTCACCCGTTCTGACCTATCAGTTAATTGCCGGCATCGTGGTGATCGCAGCCGGGGCGTTGATGCTGATCCGCAGCGGCAACGAGGCCGATATCGCGCCTTCACAGTTCGAGCTTTCGCTCCGGCACATTCTCACGCACGTGCTGAGCGTGCGGCCGCGCTTGAAAGAGTTTCTGGTCGGCTTTCCGGCCATGATGCTGCTGGCGGCTTTGCCGATCGCGCACCGGCGCGCGGTCGGCTGGATCCTGGCGCTCGGCATCGGCGTCGGCATCGGCGACATCATCGACACGTTCTCGCATCTGCACACGCCGATCGAGATTTCGATCCTGCGGATCGTCAACGGTCTGGTCATCGGCGCGATCATCGGCGCGCTGCTGATTTGGATCTATCGGCGCTCGCCGCTAGCCTCGAGATGAGCGGATGCGCGTTTTGCTCTCCGGTTACTACGGTTTTGGCAACCTCGGCGACGAAGCGCTGCTCGAGGTGATCGTCGAGCGGCTACGGGGCCGCTTCCCTTCGGTTGAGGTCGAGGTGCTCTCGGCGACGCCGAAAGCGACCGCGGCGGCGCTGCACGTCGCAGCCGCGCCGCGCTGGGAGTGGCGCGCCATTCGCGCGGCAATCGCGCGCGCCGAGGTCGTGCTCTCGGGCGGCGGCGGGCTGTTGCAGAATGCGACCAGTTTGCGCAGTCTGCTCTACTATGCGGCGATTCTGCGCGAGGCCATCCGTGCCAAGCGCAAGACGATGGTCTTCGCCCAATCGATCGGGCCGCTCGATCGCTGGGGCCGCTTTATCGTGCGCCGATTCTGCCGCGGACTCGATCGCGCCACCGTACGGGACGAACGGTCCCTCGCGCTGCTCCACGCGCTGCTGCCGTCCACTCCGGCCGAACGCACCGCCGATCCGGTTTTTCTCTATGACCTTCCCGCCGAGTCGATCGATCTCTCGATGGAGGGCCTGGGGGCCGAGAGCGGCGCATACGCGATCGTCAACGTGCGCAAGATCGCTGCCTTTCGCGACGGCTGTGCGATCGTCGCGCGCGCGGCCGATCGCCTATCGGAGCGCCACGGCATTCGGGTGGCATTTCTGTCGCTGGCCGGCGCCGGTGACGCGGCGGTCGCAACCAACGTGATCCGGGCTTGCAAATCCAATCCGGTATTGCTGCCGGAGTGCTCGCTCCCCAAGGCGGCCGCCATTCTGCGGGGCGCATCGGTCGTGATCGGCATGCGCCTTCACGCGCTGGTGTTGGCGGCGCGGTACGCCGTGCCGTTCCTCGCGATTCCCTACGATCCGAAGGTCAGCGCGCTCTGCGAGGATCTCGACTATCCGCTCGAGCCGCTCTGGATTCCGGGGGCTCGGCGACCCAGCGACGAGGCCATCGACGCCCTCGTCGATGCGTTGGTCGCGCAGCGCGCGACGATTGCGGCGCGCCTGGCCGAGCGCATCGAGGCGGTGCGGGCATCGGCCGAACGCAACTTCGACGTCCTCGGAGAGCTTTTGAGCGAAGAGTGAACCAAGGCACGACGATGGATTATCGCGATACGCTGAATTTGCCGAAGACCGCCTTCGCCATGCGGGCCGACCTCCCAAAGCGTGAGCCCGATCGCATCGAGTGGTGGCGCGAACACCGGACGTACGAACGCCGCTTGCAGCGCAACGCAAGCGGCGGCTCGTGGACGCTTCACGACGGCCCGCCCTACGCCAACGGCGACGTGCACATGGGCACCTTTTTCAACATGGTGCTCAAGGACATGTTCGTGAAGATCGCGCTGCTCGATGGGAAGTTCGCGAAGTTCGTTCCCGGCTGGGACATGCACGGGCTACCCATCGAATATGAAACGCTCAAGCACCTCGGCGTGCAGGATTTTCACTCGATCGATCCGCTCGAGTTGCGCGCGAAGTGCAAGGAGCGCGCGCTCTATTGGCTCGACCGCCAGCGCGCGCAGCGGATCCGCATGGGCAACTTCGGACTCTTCGAGCATCCGTATCGCACGATCGATCCGTCGTTTGAAGCGACGATCGTCAATGCGCTGGCCGACTTGGCCGACCGGCAGCAAATCTACAAGGGCTTGCGCTCGACCCTATGGTGCATCCACGATGAGACCGCGCTGGCCGAAGCCGAGATCGAGTACGAGCAGCGCCTCTCGCCCTCGATCTACGTTCGCTTCACCGCCAACGACGAACAGCGCCGGCGCATTCTTAACGTCATGCTTCGACAGGCTCAGGAAGACACAGGGAGCGGTGCGGTGGGGCCGGTGTCGGTGCTTATCTGGACGACGACGCCGTGGACGCTTCCGGCCAATGTTGCGATTGCTCTGCGGCCTGGTGCTAGCTACGGTCTCTACCAAGTCGGCGGCGAGGCGGTGATCGTTGCCGAATCGTTGGCGCCGCACGCATTGGGCGATCGTTTCGCGCAGGCAAAGTTGATCGGACGCGCCCGCGGCGATCGGCTGGACAACCTCGCGGTGCGCCATCCTCTCATGGACCGCGACTCGGTGATCGTGCTCGCCGACTACGTCGACATGGAGACCGGAACCGGCGCGGTGCATACGGCGCCCGGTCACGGTGCGGATGACTTCGATACCGGGATGAAGTACGGTCTGCCGATACTCAACCCGGTCGACGCAACCGGGCACTTCACCGCCGAGGCCGGCCCGTACGCCGGCTTGCAGATTTTCGCGGCCAACCCGGTGATCGTCGACGATCTTCGCCGCAACGGCGCGCTGTGGAGCGCCGCCGAATACGAGCATTCCTATCCGCACTGTTGGCGCTGTCACAATCCGGTGATCTTCCGCGCGACGGCGCAGTGGTTCTTGGCAATGGATCAGAACCTGCTGCGGCAGCACGCCATCGATGCGATCGATGCGGTCGAGTACACGCCCGAATGGGGCCGCGTGCGTCAGCGCCAGATGATCGAAACCCATCCCGAGTGGTGTCTCTCGCGCCAACGCACGTGGGGAACGCCGATTCCAGCGCTGATCTGCACGGCGTGCAACGAGTCCGTGCTGGATCCGCGCGTGGTGCGTCTGGCCGCAAGGCGCTTCGCCGAAGCGGGCGCGAACGCCTGGTGGAGCGATCCGGTCGAAGTCTATCTGCCGGAGAAGTTCGTGTGCCCGAGCTGCGGCGGCACCGCCTTCGCGAAAGAGATGAACATCGTCGATATCTGGTTCGAATCGGGCGTGACGCACCTGGCGGTGCTGGGTCGTGACGGATTGGCGTGGCCGAGCGACCTAGTGCTCGAAGGCGGCGACCAATTCCGCGGATGGTTCCGCAGCTCGCTGGTCACCGCGGTTGCGATCAAAGGGCGCGCTCCCTATCGGCACGTGATGAAGAACGGTTGGGTGAACGACGAACAGGGGCGTCCGATGTCGAAGTCGCTCGGGACCGGCATCGATGCTGCCGACGCAATGGCGAAGTGGGGCGCCGACGTGTTGCGGCTGTGGGCTGCGTCGGTCGAACTGGTCGATGACGTGCGCTTCGGTCCGCACGTGGTCGAGCAAGTAGGCCGCGTCTACCGTAACGTTCGCAACCGCATTCGGTTCATGCTCTCAAACCTCGACGACCTCGGCCCCTCTGACGTCGTCGCGCGCGACGAGATGGAGCCGCTCGACCGTCTGGCCCGCGCGGTGACCGATGCCTTCGTGGCCGAGGTAAAAGGGGCATACGATCGCTTTGAGATCCACGATGCATACCTGCGCATCGTCGACTTCGAGAGCACGATGTCCGGCCTCTATTTCGATGCGCTCAAAGATCCGCTGTATTCACGCGCCATCGGCGACGCGCGCCGGCGCAGCGCGCAATCGGCGCTGCTCTACGTCTTGACGCGCTTTCTGACGGCCGTCGCGCCGGTGCTGTCGTTTACCGCCGAGGAGGCGTGGCAGTCGCTGTCCGAGGCACTGCGCGGCGACGACGAGAGCGTCTTCGATACCGCGTTCAACGTCGCGCACCTGCGGCCGAGCGCGTTCGCGAGCGATCTGGCGCTCTGGGAGGAGCTGCGCGCGCTGCGCGCGCGGGTGGCTGCTTCGGAGGACCCGCGCGATTTCGAAGCGCAGCTGCGGTTGACGGTCACGCCCGGGTTGCATAAACGGCTGGCCGGCTTGGGCGACAACTTGCGCGAAGCGCTGGTCGTTTCGCAGCTGGAGCTGCGCTCAGGCGAGGCCGACGCGAGCGACGGCGTCATCGCATTCGAGCTGCTGCCTGCGCAAGGTGCGAAATGCGCGCGCTGCTGGAAATACCGCGAGCTCGGAACCGATCCCCAGCATCCCCAAATCTGCGCGGACTGCGCCGCGGTCGTGCGCGCGCTGACGGGCCGCGCCCCTTAGGAAGCAGGGCTCCCTCGGCGCCGCTGCCGGAAGGCGGTCCAGCTTCCGGCTTCGATCGCCGCGCGCGCCTCGCGCATCAGCACATTCACGAGATAGAGATTGTGGTAGGAGAGCAGGCGCGGTCCGAGCATCTCCTTTGCACGAAACAGATGCGATAGGTAGGCGCGCGTGAAGCCCGTGCAGGCGTAGCAGTCGCAATTGGGGTCGATCGGCGAGAAATCCGCGGCGAACGCGGCATTGAGGATGTTGAGCTCGCCTTCGGAGGTCATCGCGCGGCCGTTGCGCCCGCAGCGCGTCGGATAGACGCAGTCGAAGAGGTCGATGCCGCAGTCGATCGCTTCGACGAGATCCGCGACCGTTCCGACCCCCATGAGATAGCGTGGGCGCTCGCGGGGAAGCAGCGCCGCGCAGGCGCGTGCCACGGCGTACATCTCGTCGCGGGTTTCGCCGACCGAGAGCCCGCCGATAGCGTAGCCGGGAAAGTCGAGCGCGACGATCGCCGCGGCGCTGCGCGCGCGCAGCACGGGATCGAGGCCGCCCTGCACGATGCCGAAGACCGCCGTGGCGCTGCGATTCTGCGTGGCGGCCGAACGTTGCGCCCAAGCACTGGTCAAGCGCACCGACTCCTCGAGCCGTTCGCGCGGGGCCGGCAACTTGACGCAGACGTCCAGCACCATCGCGACGTCGGAGCCGATCGCCTCCTGAAACTCCACAACGTTTTCGGGCGTGAAACGGTGCTCGCTTCCATCGAGGTGCGAGCGAAACGTGACGCCGTCATCGTCGAGCTTTCGGCGCCCCTCGAGGCTGAAGACCTGAAAACCGCCCGAATCGGTGAGGATCGGCCCATCCCAAGCCATGAAGCGATGGAGTCCGCCGGCGGCAACGATTGCATCGCGGCCTGGGCGCAGCCAGAGATGGTAGGTATTCGCAAGCACGATCTGCGTCTGCGCCTCGCGCAGCTCGTACGGGGCGAGGCCCTTCACGCTGGCTGCGGTGCCGACCGGCATGAAGCACGGCGTCTCGACCTCACCATGCGTCAAACGCAGCCTCCCCCGCCGCGCGCTCCCATCTTGCGATATCAGCGTGAACATGACAAGCTCAGGACGAGATGAGCGTGCGGGCGCGCAGATATTCGTGCGGCGCCTGCGCCTCGAACTCCATCGCCGCGCCGGTGCGCGGATGGCGGAACTTCAGTCTCCAGGCGTGCAACGCTTGCCCCGGCAGCTCGAAGCGCGCCTCGGCCCGGCCGTAAAGCGGATCGTTGAGAATCGGGTGACCGATGGCCGCGACATGGACCCGAATCTGGTGCGTTCTGCCCGTTTCGAGCCTAAAGAGCAACTCGGCGTGCTTCGGAAAGGCGCTGCGAACCTCGTAACGGGTTATCGCCGGCTTTCCGTCGCCCGCGATCGCAAACTTGAGGCGGTTATGGGGATCGCGTCCGATCGGCCCGTCGATGGTTCCGCGCGCATGTTGCGGGACGCCATGCACCAGGCCGAGGTACTCCCGTCGGATCTCTCGAGCCTTCATCGCTTTGGCCAGGTTACGCAGGCTTGCCTCGTTCTTTGCGACGACCAGCAACCCCGACGTGTCGCGGTCCAGACGGTGGACGAGACCGGGACGGAGCGCGTCACCGGGCAGTTTGGCCACGTGTCCCAGCAGCGCGTTGACGAGCGTACCGCTGGTCGCGCTGCGAGCCGGATGCGTGATCATGCCGGCCGGCTTATCGACGACGATGACGTCATCGTCTTCGTAAAGGATCGTGAGGTCAATCGCTTCGGGGCCGGCCGCGAGCGCGTCGGGCGCCCGAATCTCGAACTCGAGCAGATCGCCTTCTTCCAGCAGGTGGCTGGCTTTGGCCGGTGCGTCGTTCACGCTGACGCTGCCCCGCTTGACGGCCTGTGCGACACGTGCCCGCGAGGCTCCCGCCAGCGCGGCGACGATGACGTCGGTGCGCTTTCCCGACTCGTCAGCGGTGACGACGTGTAACAAGACTCGAGATCAGCAGCAGGCCTACGCCAATCGTGATGCACGAATCGGCAATGTTGAAAATGTTCGGCCAGATGCGATAGAAGTCGATGAAGTCGATCACGTAACCGTAGTGCAGGCGATCGACGATATTGCCAATCGCTCCGCCGACGATCATGCCGAAGGCTACGCGGACGGTGCGCGATCGGGCGGCGGCCTCCCGGAAACTAAACCAGAAAAGGACCAGTACTACGATTGCCATGCCGATCAGCAGCACGGCGTTGCTGCCGAACAGCCCGAACGCGCCGCGGACGTTTTGTGCGAAGTTCCAGCGCAGCAAATTCGGAATCACCGGCTGCACGAAGCTCCCGTAGCGCACGTGCTCGAGGACGAGCCGCTTCGTGTATTGGTCGGCCCAAAGAACGGCGATGGCGACCGCCGCGATCAGCAGCGTGTCGGTCAGATTAGAGTTGCGGTTGCGGTACAAACTGATAGAACCATCCTGCGACGGTAAGGAATGCATCGTTTACGAGAATCAATCCGACGACGATCATGAAGGCACCGGCAGTGAACTCGACGGCCGGGAGAAAGCGACGGATGCGAGCGAAGGCCGGGAGCACGACTCCGATCGCCGCGGCGGTCGCAAGGAACGGCAGCGCGAGCCCCAGCGAATAGAAGGAGAGCAGCAGCGCGGCCTGTGCGTTCTGTTGTTGCGAGGCGATCGCGAGGATGCCGGCGAGAATTGGTCCGATGCAGGGAGACCAGCCGGCCGCGAACGCGATCCCCACGATCGCCGACGTCCATAAGCCGGCACGCTCGTGCCGTACGTGCACGCGTCGATCCATCATGAGAAACGGCAAGCGGATCATGCCCATCATCTGCAGGCCGAGGATGACTACGAGCACGCCGCCCACTTGGGCGATCAGAATTCGGTTGGCAGCCAGCACGCCGCCGATCGCGCTCGCTCCAAGGCCGAGCCCGATGAAGACTAGGCTGAAGCCGATCACGAAGGCGATCGCGTGCGCGAGCGCCCGCGCGCGCGCCAGCGCGGTCGTGTCGGCCTTTAGATCTTCCAGGCTCTCGCCGGTGAGCAAGCAGAGGTACGCCGGTACCAGCGGAAGGACGCACGGCGATACGAAGGAAACGAGGCCCGCGAGGAAGGCGATGCCGACGGTGATATGTGTCGTCGCGGTCATGCGCCCTGATGGTTAGGAATGCAGCACTGGTTCACCTATCCGGCAAACATCGACCCGGTAGCGATCCATCTTGG
>JASHPI010000010.1 GCA_030038215.1 Vulcanimicrobiota bacterium
CTCCGCCGCTGGTCACGGTTCCCGAGATAAACGCGCTCGCATTGACCGCGCGTGCTGGCGTGCACAATGAGAAGACTACGGCGATCGTCAGCATTATGACGCGTTGCATCGCTAACGATAATAGAGTATCATTATCAAATAGTCAAGCTCTGCTCCCCTGCAGGCTGCGCACTGGCGCGAGTGAAGATACGCAATGAGGACACAACAGTTGGCGACTACACAGAGCCGAAGAACGAAGCAGCGCGACGCGCTGGCGGACGTACTCGCGCGTACCGATCGTCCGTTGAGCGTCAGCGAGTTGCGCGAGGCCGCCGCAAAGCGGATCGATGGGCTCGGCATCGCGACCGTCTATCGCGCGATCGGCGCGCTGCTCGACGAGGGCGCGATCTCTGCGGTTGAAATTCCGGGCGAGCCGACCCGTTACGAGCGCTCCGGTAAGGGACACCATCACCATTTCCGCTGCGAAAAGTGCGATCGGGTCTTCGACGTGGCCGGCTGCTTGGAGAATTTGCGCAAGCTCGTTCCCCCGAGGTTTCGGGTCAGCGAACACTCGGTAACCCTCTACGGTTTGTGCGCCGCCTGCGCGCCATAAAGGTCTCTTAGGGTGCAACCAAGCGGGCAGGACTCGGCCTCCGGGCCGGGGGATTAAGCAAATTCTCAGAAATGCACGAGCTCGACCGCGGACGAATTATCATCACGGGCGGCGCCGGCCTAATCGGCAGTGCGGCCATTTGGGCGCTCAATCGGCGCGGCATCGACGATATTCTGATCGCCGACCGCTCGGACAGCTCCGAAAAATGGCGCCACCTAGTGCCCCTCCGTTTCGCCGACTACATTGACGCCGACGACCTCGAACGGCGTGCCGGCAGCGGCACGAGTTTCGGCGACGTCCGCACCGTCTTTCACTTCGGCGCTTGCTCCTCGACCACCGAGAACGACGCCGACTACCTGCTGCGAAACAACTACGAGTACACCAAAAATCTCGCTCGCTGGGCCGTCGAGCAGGGCGCGCGCCTGGTCTACGCGTCGTCGGCGGCGACGTACGGCGCACTCGAGAACGACCTCTCCGACGAGATCGATCTCCAGAAGCTCCGGCCGCTGAATATGTACGCGTATTCGAAGCATCTCTTCGATCTCTACGCCCAGCGCACTGGATTGGATCAACATATCTGCGGGCTCAAGTACTTCAACGTCTTCGGACCAAACGAAGATCACAAGGGCGAGATGCGCAGCGTCGTACTCAAAGCGTACGAGCAGATCCGGCAGTTCGGCTCGGTACGCCTCTTCAAGAGCTACCGCCCCGAATATCGCGACGGCGAGCAGCAACGTGATTTCATCTACGTCAAAGATGCCATCGACATGACGCTGCATCTCGCCGAATCGGAGGCGACCGGCCTCTTCAACATCGGCTCCGGCACGGCACACACGTGGCTCGAGCTGGTACGGCCGATCTTCCGCGCGCTCGAGCTGCGCGAGCGCGTCGAGTTCATCGAGATGCCGGAGCACCTGCGCGAAAAGTATCAGTATTACACGTGCGCGCGCATCGCTCGCTTGCGCTCCACGGGATACGATCGGCCGATCACTCCGCTCGCGGACGCCGTCATCGATTATGTGACCAACTATTTGGTGAGTGCGCGCCCGCTCGAACCGGCCGACGCCGCGATCGCTCCGCCGCTGAAAGCTCCATCGTAGAAGGGACCCATGCCTGAACCAAGCCGCGCAGAACGCCGCCGCCAAGCGCGCGGCGGCGCCGCCCCGCCGCCTCGTCGCGATCCGATGCGTGCCGTTTACATCGGCGCCGGCATCGCCATCATCGCTCTCGTTGCCGTATTCGCGATCTTCAATTGGAGCCACAATCGCGCGATCCAACAAGCCAACGCCACGCCCTCGCCGGGGCCGAACGCAAGCGTAAAGCCGATACAGCTCGTCGACGGCCAGACCATCGGAACCGCATCGTTCAAAGGCAAGTTTCCTGACACCGCCCAAGGCGGCCACGGCCAGCCCGTCGACGGTGTTCAGTGCGGAGCGCAAGAGTATGCGACCTACCACGTCCACACGCATCTTGCGCTCTTCGTCGACGGCAAGCAGATTGCGGTTCCGCGCTACATCGGGTTCGCGCCGAGTCCCGGAGGCGGCTGTCTCTACTGGATTCACACGCATGATGCCACCGGCATCATTCACATCGAGGCTCCGGACATCTCGCCTCCGCAAGGTGGAAACTACACCCTCGGGATGCTCTTCGACATCTGGGGCGAGCCGCTGGGGCCCAACGGCGTGGCCGGCTTCAACGGCACGGTCACGGCCTACGTGAATGGCTCGAAATATGACGGCGATCTGCGTGCGATTCCAATGGGCGCGCACCAGCAGATCGTGCTCGAAGTCGGCACGCCGACCGTCCCGCCGCCAAACTACGCCTTTCCGGCGCTTGAGTAGCTATTAACTTTTAGCGCAGCACGCCGGCGATCGCGGTCGCCAACTCGTTGTAGACGACCTCACCGCTGTGCAGGTACCTAATTCGCTTGTCCCTATCAATGATCGCGATCGTCGGAAAGCCGCCCTGAAGATAGAGATCGGCAACATTGAGCAAGGGGTCGAACGCGACCGGATACTCAACCCCAAAGCGCTGCTTCCACTCGAGAACGTCGCTCTCGGAGGCAGGCGAGCTCCCGTCCATTGCCGTGTTGCTGCCCGAGACGCCGACGAAGGCGACCTGACGCCCGTATCTGCGATAGAGCCGGTTGATGGTCGGGACTTCGCGCTGACAGTGCGGACACCAGGTTGCAAAAACCTCTAGAAAGACCGGCTTGGTGGTCTTGCTCAGATCGAAGAGGCCGGCAGTCGTCGCAACCTCGAACGGTGGGGCCGGTTGACCCACCTGGGCTTTGCCGATAACGGGTGCCTGCGATGCGGTCTGCACTTGACGGCGCGCCGGTGAAAAGAAATAGAAGAGCACGGCCGCGACCGCGATGAGCACCACGATGGCGGCGGTGATTGCAAGCAGTCGGCGTTGACTCATGCGCGGCGGCCTATTCTCCGATCGAGCGCCAGGGCACCGGGTGCGTTGTACGCGACGAACGCGCTCGCCGAAGCGAGCACCAAGTCGAAAGCAACGTGAGGCCAATCGGCGACGCTGGCGTCGTTGGGCCCGAAGCATCCGCAGTTCGCGGGAATTCCCCGGAGAACGGCCGACGCGATCGCACCCGCGTAAAGCAGAAATTGCAGCGCCACGATCGTAGCAACGACCCGTGTGAGCAGCCCGGCCACCAAATACGCTCCGAAAACGAGCTCGACGTAGGGCAACGCCAACGCAAGCGGACCGACCACAGCCGGCGGCAGGAGCCGAAATCCGGCAATTGTCGCAGCCAGGTCGCTCGGGTGGCCCACTTTGAGTGCTCCCGCGACGATCAGGAGCCCGCCTACGAGCAGGCGTACGATCAAGACTCCGGTATCCATCGGCCAACTTCGTTGCCCTACGCTACGCTCAACCCCTGGTACAATGAATGAATGCCTCGCCTTTCCGCCTTCCTTTCCGCGCTGTCGCTCGGCCTTCTCCTCGCGGCGTGCGGCGGCCGCGGCTGGAATGCGCCCGATTTCACGCTCCACGACGACGGCGGTCGCGCGTGGACGCTCTCGCAGCAACGAGGCAACGTCGTGCTGCTGACGTTCGGCTTTACGCATTGTACTGACACCTGCCCCGCCACACTCGCGAAGCTCGAGCACCTCACGCAGGGGCTAGGCCGGCAATCAAATCAGGTCGAGATCGCATTCGTCACGGTCGATCCGCAACGCGATACGCCGGCGGCCATGCATCGCTTTCTCATGCGTATCGCGCAGCCCGGCGGCGGCCGCCTGGTCGGGCTGACGGGGTCGCCCTTCCAGATCGGCGCTGTCGAGCGCGCCTATCACGTGTGGTCGCAAAAGATTCCAGGCCGCCACGGATATGACGATTACGATGAAGCGCACACCGCAGTCATCTACGTGATCGACGCCGGCGGGCGGATTCGCGGTCTGCACGAGGACGATGATTCGGAGCAATCCCTCCAGGCCGCGCTGCGGGCGGTTCTGGGATGATCGTGCACGCGCTACTGGCCGCCACCCTTCTCTCGGTGATTCCGGTGCACGGCGTCGTGCTCGACACGTTTCCCGACGGTTCGGCAATCGTGCGGACGGATGTGGTTCCCGAGATGCTGCCCTCGCAAATACGCCACTATCGCCTCGCGCCGGTCGTGCGCTTGCGCGCGAATGTAGGCATCGACGCCTTGCTCGACGTTTCTACGCGTCCTTGGACGCTGCGCGAAGCGGCGCCGGCCGCGCCGTTCGTACCTGGACTACCCGATCCGGGCCGCGTCGTTCCCGTGGATCTTGGTTCGGCGATGCCGAAAGCGCGGTTGGTGAATCAGGACGGTGGACTCGTGCAACTCGATCGTGCCTTTCGCGATAAGACGCTGCTTCTTTCATTTATCTTCACGCGCTGTCCAGACCGCACGCTTTGCCCGGCGATCAGCGGAAAGTTCGCGTTCCTGCAAGCGCATCTCGACCGGAAACGATTTGCCTTGGCCGAGATCACGCTGGATCCGCAGTACGACTCGCCGGCAGTGCTCCGTAATTACGGCGCGCGGTATGGAGCGCAGGCCGGCTCGTGGACGCTACTAACCGGAACCGGCTCGGTCCTGGCACATCTGCTCAACGAGTTCGGAATCAGCTCGCTGCGCGTGAGCACGAGCAACTTCCTTCATGACGACAAGCTTTTCATCGTTACGCCCGCCGGCCGCGTCGCCGACATCGTCGAAACGGGCGGCTGGGACCCGCAGGGCGTCCTCGCGCAAGCGCGCGAGGTCGCCGGTCTTGCGAACAATCCGTTCGAGCGCTTCAAGCTCGCCCTCGTCGCCGAAGCGATCGCGGTCTGCGGCGGAAGTGAATTTGCCGGCATTGCGCTGCTGGAACTCACGTTGTTTACGTTGCTGACCGTCGTTGCGCTCGTCGGGCTGTGGACCGTCGCACGCGTGCTCTGGGCCAAGGAAGGGCACTGAAGCGCGCGTTCCGGCCGGGGAGGGCCGGTTGCCCTGCTCGTCCTAAATGGCCTTAACCCATGGCAGCTCCGCGCAAGCCGCTCGAACCATCAACGCCGGAACAGCGGGCTTTTTTGGAACACGCCATTGAACAGTACGGCAAGGCGACCTACAACTTTGCCTACCGCCTGACGCGCAATGAGGCCGATGCCCGCGATCTGACCCAGGACGCCTTTATCCGTGTCTACCGCGCCTGGCGCAGCTTCAAGCCGGGGACCTCCTTCCTCTCGTGGATCTATCGGATCGTCTCAAATCTGCACCGGGACGAACTTCGGCGCCGTAAGGGACGTTATCAAGATGAGATTCCGGAAGAAAATGCACCTGCGGAGCTTGGCGGCGGCCGTCCGCTGGCGGTCGCCCCGATCGAAGAGTACCTTGAGGGCTACCTCAGCGAACCCGTTTCTAAAGCGCTGCAGGGGCTCACGCCCGAACAGCGAGAGATTGTTTTACTCGCTGACGTCGAGGAGTGTAGTTACCAGGAGATCGGCGAGATCGTCGGATGCTCCGTGGGTACGGTCCGGTCGCGACTGCACCGCGCGCGCGGACAGTTGCGTAAGCTCGTCAGTCACTATATGAAGTCCACATC
>JASHPI010000124.1 GCA_030038215.1 Vulcanimicrobiota bacterium
TCAACGATGGGGGTTCGCACGCGCCTGTTGCTGGCACTGATCGCCACCGCGCTGGTCGCCGTGCTCGAGTTCGGGGGAGGCGTCCTCTCGGGCAGCCTTGCGTTGATCAGCGATGCCGTGCACGTCTGCATGGACGTCTTCGCGCTGGCATTGGCGCTAGCGGCGGCAATCGGCGCGACGTTGCCGGCCGATCGGCGCCGCACCTTCGGCTACGGGCGCGTCGAAGTCCTCGGCGCGCTCGTGAACGGCACCTTGCTGCTGGTCGCGACGGTCGCGATCGTCTATTTCGCGGTTCGGCGCTTCGCGGCGCCGGTTGAGCCGCACGCGGCGACGATGACCCTCATCGCCGCGATCGGCCTGGCCGTCAATGTCGGCGTCGGCAGCTTGCTCAAACCGGAGGGGAAACGCGATTTGAACGTGCGCGCCGCGCTCTACCACGTGCTGGGTGACGCGCTCGGTGCGCTGGCGGTGATCGTAGGCGGCATCATCATCTGGCTGACGCACGCCGCGTGGATCGATCCGCTGCTCTCGCTGTTTGTCGCCGCGATCATCGTGGCCGGCGTCGTCCGCGTGCTGCGCGACGCGACCAACGTCCTGCTCGAAAGCACGCCGGAAAACGTCGATTCCGCCGACCTTACCAAGCACATCGAGCAGGTCGGCGGCGTCGCCGGCGTTCACGACTTGCACGTTTGGTCGATCGGCAGCGGATCGCATGCGCTCTCGGCGCACGTGCTGCTCGACGACCGGCGCTTGAGCCAGGCGACGGACGTGTTGCGCGAGATCGACACTTGCCTGCAAGAGCACTTCGGAATCGCGCACGTCACCATTCAGTTCGAGTGCGACGACTGCCCGGTGGTGGTACGGCATTGAGGGCGCGCGGCGGGTTGACTTTCGCGCTGGTCGCGATTGCGCTGGCGGCGTGTTCGGGAGCGAGGCCGCCGCAGGCTCCGGTGATCACTCCGCCCGGCGGTGCCCCGCCGGTGACGCCGCCCCCGCGCGCCGTCCGCCGGCACATCAACCACGTCGTCATCATCGTGCAGGAGAATCGCAGCTTCGATAATTTCTTTCACGGCTTCAAAGGTGCGCAGTACGCGACGTACGGGTACATGCACGACGGCACCAAGGTGGCGCTGCGTCCGATGGGCATGTCGGGGATCGACATCTCGCACGGCTGGGGTGACGCGGTCAACGATTGGGATTCGGGACGAATGGATCGCTTCGATGAGAATCCGATAGGGCCGGGCCAAGAGGCCGGAACCTACGCCTATCAGTATGTCGAGCAAAAGTACATCGAACCGTACTGGACGATGGCGCAACGCTACGTTCTGGCCGATCACATGTTTCCGACGATGTTTGGCGGGAGCTTCACCGCCCATCTGGATCTGATTGCGAGCACCACCAATCTGGCAACGGTTCTATCCGAGGTCGACACGCCGGACGCGGAACCGTGGGGCTGCGACGCACCGTCCGGAACGAAGACCTCAGTCCTCGAGTCGACGCGTCAGGAAATCGTGAACGGCGGACCGTTCCCGTGCTTTACGCAGTTCGGAACGATGGCCGATACGCTCGACGACGCCGGCATCTCATGGGCGTACTACGCGCCCGCGATCGCCGATGCCGGCGGAAGGGTATGGTCGGAGTTCGACGCCATCGCGGGCGTGCGTCACGGCCGCGATTGGACGCGCGACGTGATCTCGCCGCCGTCGCGCGTGCTGCAAGACGCCGCCGACGGGAGGTTGCGCGACGTATCCTGGGTGATTCCGGACGCCGCCGATTCGGATCATCCCGGCGACGGCACCAGCGGGCCGTCATGGGTCGCCTCCGTCGTCAACGCAATCGGCGAGAGTCCGTACTGGAAATCGTCGGCGATCGTCGTCGTTTGGGACGATTGGGGCGGCCTGTACGATAGCGTGCCGCCGCCGCAGCCCGATTTCCGCGGGCTGGGGATCCGCGTGCCCTGCATCATCATCTCGCCGTACGCGAAGCGCGGCTACGTGTCGCACACCGTCTACGAGTTCGGCAGCATTCTCAAGTTCGTTGAAGAGGCGTTCGGGCTTCCGTCGCTTGCATCGTTGGGACGCGGCAGCGGTTACAGCGACACGCGCGCCAATAGCATCAGCGATAGCTTCGACTTTAAACAGAAGCCCGCGCCGTTTCAACCGATCGCCGCTCGCCTGGGTCCTTCATACTTCCTCACCCGTCGGCCGTCGCTTCAGCCCCCCGACGACCAGTAGCACCTGCCAGGGCAAGGACGGCCGACCGCGCGGGCGAAGTCCGACGCGCTATGACTCTGCAGAATTCCAAGACGGTCGTGCTGTCGATGGCGCGCACGCCGTTCGGCAAGCTCGGGGGAGCACTCGCCCCGCTCTCGGCGACCAGCCTCGGCGCGGTCGCGTTGACCGCGGCGATCGATCGGGCCAAGCTCGATCCTTCCGAGATCGAACACGCGATCTTCGGCGAAGTCGTCCAGGCCGGCGCCGGTCAAAATCCGGCGCGCCAAGTCGTTTTTAAATCCGGACTCGCCAAAACGGTGACGGCCGAGACCGTGAACAAAGTTTGCGCGTCGGGTTTGCTTGCGGTCGTGAACGCGATGCGGTCGATCAATGCTGGAGCCAACCGGGTCGTGGCGGCCGGTGGCATGGAGTCGATGTCGAACGCGCCCTATTTGCTGCGCGACGCGCGCTGGGGGTATCGGTTTGGCGACGGAACGCTCGTCGACGCGATGATCTACGACGGCCTCTGGGATCAATACTTTCCGATGACGATGGCGGCGCAGGGCAGCAGGGTCGCTACCGAGCTGGGCTTGACGCGCGAAGAGCAAGATCGCTTCGCGCTCGAAAGCCATCGCCGCGCGGCTCGAGCGCACGACGCCGGTCACTTTGCAGATGAAATCGTTCCGGTAAAAGTTGCCAGCAAGGCCAAAGGCAAGGTGGTAGTCGATCGGCTCCCCGAGCGCGGCAGCGTGCGCGTTCCCGCCGCGGTCGGCGCAGCGAGCCAAGTCTGGGAACACGAGCCCAGTCCCGAGTTCACGCTCCAGTACGAAACCTACGCGCCGTTCGTCACCGGCGACGTGTCGCACGTCGTCGTCGATCGCGACGAAGCGGTGCGCGGCGACGCGAGCCTGGAAGCGCTGGGCAAGCTCAAGCCGATCGAGCGCGACGGAACGATCACTGCGGGCAACGCTCCGGGCGTGAACGACGGCGCCGGCGCGCTGATCTTGGCCGATGCCGAGTACGCCGCGCGCGAAGGACGCGAAGCGCTCGCGACCATCGTGGATCACGCGACCGCAGCCTGGGACTCGCCCTACATCTGTCTGACGCCTGCGATGGCGGCGCAAAAGCTACTCGACCGCAATGGATTGCAGCGCAGCGATATCGCCGTCTGGGAGATCAACGAAGCCTTCTCCGCGGTTGCCATCACGTCGGCACGGCGTATCGGTTTGGACGAAAGCGCCATCAACCAATTCGGCGGCGCGGTGGCGATGGGGCACCCGATCGGCGCATCGGGCGCGCGCATCATCGCGACCGTCATCAACCAGCTCCGCAAACGCGGAGGCGGACTGGGCGTCGCCTCGATTTGCTCGGGCGGCGGCCAAGGCGACGCGCTCCTGATAGCCGTGTGATCGCAGCCACGGGCGCGCAGTTCGAACTCACCGACGAGCAGCGTCAGGTCGGCGCGCTGACGGCCGAGGTCGCGCGGCGCGAGATTGCGCCGTTCGTCGCAGAGTGGGACCGCGAGCACGTCTTTCCGCGCGAGCTTTATCGCAAGCTGACCGACGCGGGAATCATGGGCATCTTGGTGCCCGAAGCCTACGGCGGCGCGGGCGCCGATTACGTCTCGTATGCGCTCGCGATCGAAGAACTGGCGCGCGTCGACGCCGGCACGGCGGTGACCGTTTCTGTCCATACCATGATTTGCTCGGCGATTCTGCGCTTGGGCAGTGACGAGCAGAAGACGCGCTGGCTCCGTGCGCTCGCGACCGGCGACGTCATCGCCGGCTTTGCGCTGACCGAGTCCGACGCCGGCTCCGATGCGGCGAACATTCGCGCCACGGCGAAGCGCGCGCCGAACGGCTACGTGCTCAACGGCCGCAAACAATGGTGCACGAGCGGCAGCTATGCCGGCCTCATCATGGCGATGTTCCGGACCGGCGGCGAAGGAGCCAAGGGTGTGAGCGCGTTTGTGATCGACGCCTCGACGCCGGGCATCTCGGTCGAGCGCGTCACCGAAAAACTCGGCATCCACACCAGCAATACGTGCGACCTCGCATTCGACGATGTCGCCATTCCGCTTTCGTCGCGATTGGGTGAGGAAGGCGAAGGCTTCGGCAACGCGATGCGCGCACTCACCGCCGGACGCATCGGTATCGCAGCGCAGTCGATCGGCATTCTGGCGGCCTGTCTCGATGAATCGGTGGCCTTCGCGAAAGAACGCGTCGCTTTCGGCAAACCGATCGGCACGTTCGAGGGGGTGTCGTTCAAGATCGCGCAGATGTCGATGGATCTCGATGCGGCGCGGATGCTCACTTATCGCGCCGCGGCGCTTGCCGACGCCGAGCAGCCGTTTGCGATCGCCGCGAGCAAAGCCAAGCTCTTCGCTTCGACGGCGGCACGCAAACACGCGGCGCACGCGCTGCAGATTCACGGCGGCTACGGCTACACCACCGAGTTTCCCGCCGAGCGCCATTACCGCGATGCGAAGATCACCGAAATTTACGAAGGTACCTCGGAGATTCAGCAGCTCGTCATCGCGCGCTCGCATCTGGGAAGGCTCGACTAAGCCGGAAGCGAAACAGGCGCGGCCATGAATTTGATGGAGTATCAAGGCAAGGAGCTCTTCAAGCGCGCCGGCATTCCGGTGCCGCGCAGTTACCATGCGCGCACGCCCGACGAGGTCGCGCGGTTTATCGAGGAGACTCCGGGCGGCTGGGTCATCAAGGCGCAAGTGTTGATGGGCGGCCGCGGCAAAGCCGGAAAGATCCAGATGGCGAGCGACCCAGCGCAAGGCCATGCAAAGGCAGAGGAGATCATGGCGACGCCGATGCCGCCCAACCGCCAGAATCCGGCCGGCGAGCCGGTCAACTCGGTGCTGGTTGAAGAGCGGCTGCCGATCGCGCAGGAAGCGTACTGCGCGATCGCGATCGATCGCGCGGCGCGGCGGCCGGTGATCATGCTCAGCCGGTTCGGAGGCATGGAGATCGAAGAGGTCGCCGAGCAACATCCCGAGTCGATCGCAAGGTTCTACGTCGACACGGCGATCGGGTACTCGCCGTTCATCGGGCGCGAGCTGGCCTTCGACGCGCAGCTCGACCCCGGTTATCGTAAGGCATTCCCGGCGATCGCCGGCGCGCTCTACGATCTCTTCTTTCGTTACGGCGCCAAGCTGGTCGAGATCAATCCGCTCGCGCTGACGTCCGA
>JASHPI010000125.1 GCA_030038215.1 Vulcanimicrobiota bacterium
ATGCGCGTCTGGAGCCACGAGCCGCTGCTGCGCCTCTTTCGCTCCGATCGGGCGCGCCTCGAGGCGCACCCGGCGGGCGGCGGCGGCGCCGCTTTGCACGAACGGTGGACGAGCGATGGCCGCGTCGGCCGGCTAGCTGGAACGCTCCTGCACTTCTCGTATCCCGACGTCGCCGCGTATCGGACCAAGTACGATCGCTATACGACCCTCGAAGCACAGAGCAGCGTCGCGTCGCCCCTGCGGCTTCTCGGCGCCTGTGTGATGAGCGTCGCGCGCTTTCCATGGTTGCTGCTCGCGAAGGGGGCGGCGCTCGACGGCCCGCGCGGATGGTACGTCTCGTGGCATTCGGCGCTTTACCCCGTCGTGACGGCTTGGAAAGCGCTGTTCAAGTGAGCGCGGGCCGCATCGGCCTGGATGCGCGAGTAACGCGTCGCCTGTCGGCGGGAATGAAGACGTATGCCCGCGAGCTCGTGGACCGGCTGCCGCACGTCGCTCCTCAATACGAATACGTAAGCTTCGATCGAGGCGGCAACTTCGGTTGGAGCGAGCAGGTTCGCTTGCCGCTCGCGATGCGCTCGGCGCGACTCGATCTGATGCACTTTCTGTCGCCCTACGTGCCGGTAGCGACGCCGGCGGCGTCGGTGATCACCATTCACGATCTGATCCACTTGCGCTATCCCGAACATTTCAAGCCGCAGGTCGGACCATATTACCGAAGCGTCGTGCGGCTGGCATGCGCGCGGGCCAAACGGGTGATTACCGACGACGAACGGACGATCGGCGACCTGACCGACCTTCTGGGCGTCGACCCGGAAAAGATTCGCGTCATTCCGCTAGGCGTCGACGAGCGCTTCGCGCGGACGCCGGACGCTCACGCCGCACCTAATCCGTACCTGCTCTACGTCGGCAATCATCGCGAGCACAAAGACCTGCCGACGCTCTTTGAAGCCTGGTCGGCGCTGGCGCCGCGCTATGGGCTGGATCTCTATGTTACCGGCCCGGACGACTTCGGCGGCGCCCTGCAGCGGCATCGCGCAGGTGAACGCTCGATCGTCGCGCTTGGCGACGTCGCGACGGAGGAGCTTGCGGCCTACTATGCGGGGGCTCGAGCCTTGGTCCAGCCGGCGCTGCGCGAGGGCTTCGGATTGCCGATTCTCGAGGCGATGGCGGCGGGATGTCCGGTCGTGGCCTGTGAAGATGCGCTGCCCGGCATTCTCGCCCCGGCCGCGCTGACGTTCGGCGCGCGCGACCCTGGCGCACTCAGCGCGGCGCTGGCACGGCTGTTCGAGGACGAAGGGTTGCGCGAGCGCCTGATCGAGCGAGGTCGAGCGGCCGCGCAGCAACTGACGTGGGACCGTTGTGCCCGTGCTACCGCCGACGTCTACCGAGAGGTTTTGGAGCAGCCATGAAACGGACCGTCGCGATGCTGGCGCTGCTGGCTGCAGCCTTGGGTTCGATGCCGCGCGCCCTCGCCACACCTCCGCCGATCGCAATCGTCATTAACGGCGAGGCGCTTCCGCTCAACCCGCCGCCGCGCTTCGAAAAGAATCTGCTCTTCGTTCCGGTCCGCCGCACCATCGAAGCGCTCGGCCTCAGCTTCGATCGCAGCGGCGATCACATTACGACGCAGATCGGCGCGAAAACGGTTGAGCTCACCGTCGGCAGCCGCGTTACCCTGATCGACGGCCAGCCGTTACAGCTGGATGCGCCGATGCTGGAGATCGACAGCGTTCTCTACGCTCCGCTGCGATTCTTTACCGACGTGCTGGGCGCGCAAGCGACCTTCGATCGCCGGACCCACACGGTCACGATCGTCGCACAGCTCGTAGGACGGTCGGGCGGCGGGTTCGAGGCCGCAGGCGGCGGATACGAGCGCTTCGGCACCGTCGACGCGGTGGACGTGCTCTCGGATCCGCCCTCACTGACGCTGGGATACAACGGCGGCATCAAGATCATCCGGATCGCGCCCAACGCCAGCATCGATATGGAGGACGTGAACGCGAACGTAACGACGCCCGGCGAGCTCGGCGACGTGCGACCCGGCGATTTCGCGCGGGTGGAGATGCGCAAGGACGGACGCGTCGAGCGCGTCGTCGATGAGTACGGCTCGCGTCACGGGCAGATCGTGGCCATCGCAGGAGGGCAGTTCGTTCTCGAGGACGGACAGGTCATCGCACCCGACGGCATCACCGAGGTTTCGCTCAACGGCAAAGCGGCCTCGTTGCAGGATCTGCGCCCCGGCGATGAGGTGACGGTTCGCTACAATGTTGAAACGAATGAAGTCCGGGAGGTTCTCGCGAGCCGCGCGATCGCGGGCGCCTCGGCGCAGACGGCCGGCGGCGTGCAGATAGCGAGCGTGGATGACGACGCCAATCATCCGCTGCGCCCAGGCGACACGGTTCACGTCACACTGCGTGGAACACCTCACGCGTCGGGGACGTTCGACATCGGCTCGGACGTGACGAATCAGGCGATGCAGGAGGGCCAAGCAGGTCTCTATTCGGGCAGCTATACGATTCCTCGGGGCGCGAACTTCGAAGACATTGCGCTGATCGGCCACCTCACGGTCGGCACCACCACCGTCGACGCGACCGCGACGCAGACGATTTCCGCCTCGAGCATTCCGCCCGGCATCTCGGACTTCGCGCCCGACGCCAACGCGACCGTCAACACCAGGCGACCGGCCGTCTACGCAAGCTTTTCCGCGGACGCCGTGCCGGTGAATCCCGCCAGCGCGCTGATGTGGGTCAATGGACGCGACGTCACCGCAGATTGTGTGCGCACGCCGCAGTTCATCCAATATCTTCCGTCGTATGACTATCCCGACGGGCCGGTCCGCGTGACGGTTCGCGTTGCCGATCAGGCCGGCAATACGACCAGCAAATCCTGGAGCTTCACGATCAGGACGCACTAAAGACACGAACGATGGACGACTGCATCTTTTGCAAAATTGCGAACGGCGGAGTTCCGGCGAAAGTCGCATACCGGGACGAGCGCGTCGTCGCAATCGAGGACGTCAATCCGCGCGCGCCTTCGCACGTGCTAGTGATGCCGATCCGGCACTACGGCACCATCGCCGACCTGGCTGACGCCGGAGACGCTGCCTTGATGACCCGTCTGATCGAGATTGCGACGCGTGTCGGCCGGGAGCGGGGAGGCAAGCACGGTTTTCGCTTGGTCGTCAACACCGGGCCCTACGGGGGCCAAACCGTCGACCACCTCCACGTGCACGTCCTGGCCGGGCGGCCGATGTCCTGGCCGCCCGGGTAAATCGGCCTAGTGGCTGTCCAACGGATTTGACGCTGCGCGGCCGGCATGCTAGTCTAGGTCCGCGGCCCTTCGGGGCCTAAATTTTTCGTGTTTCGCGCAGGCGAGCACGCCGAAAGGGGGGTCATCAAGAAATGGAAGTTCGCATCGCTCCAGGCGAAACGATCGAGAGCGCGCTGCGTCGCTTTAAGAAGGCCACCCAGAAGGCGGGTATCCTCGCCGAGGCTCGCAAGCACGAGCACTATGAAAAGCCGAGCGTTCGCCGCAAGAAGAAGTCCGCCGCGGCGCGCAAACGCCGCGCGTAACCTCTGAGTGGGGTCGCTCAAAGAGCGCATTGCCTCCGATCTGAAGGATGCGATGAGGGCGCGCGATCAGTTGCGTCTAGACACCCTGCGTTCGGCGATTTCCGGCTTTAGTTACAAGCGCTCGGAAGGCGGCCGCGACCTTTCCGATGCCGACGAGCTGGAGGTAGTCCGGCGCCTGGTAAAGCAGCGCGGCGACGCGCTCGCAGAGTTCGAGCGGGCCGGGCGCAGCGACCTGGCTTCCAAGGAACGGAGCGAGCAAGAGATCCTGCTCGCGTACCTGCCTCGTCAGAAATCGCCGGAGGAGGTGCGCGAGATCGTGCGCACCATTTTGGACGAGCTGCCGCCCGAGGCCCGGAACGTCGGCGCCGCAATGAAGGTCGCGATGCCGCAGCTCAAGGGCTTAGCCGACGGCAACCTCGTCCGGCAGATCGTCACCGAACTTTTGTCGTAACTTCCGGCGCCGGACAAGGTAGCTAGCGACATGAGGGCATCACGCTTGCGCGCCGGGATGTGGCTGGCCTCGCTGCTTTGCGGCTGGGCGGGTATTGCCGGCGGCGCGCCACTCTCGCGCCCCGTCGTCGTGATCCCTATCACCGGCACCGTCGACGACGGCATGGCACACTTGGTTCAGCGCTCGGTCGACGAGGCTAACACCGAGGGCGCCTCCGCGATCGTTCTCGACGTGAATAGTCCCGGCGGTCTGGTGGCGGCCGCTTTCGAGATTCGCGACGCGTTGCTGGGAGCGCACGAGCCGGTCATCGCATACGTCGGCGAGCGCGCCTACTCGGCGGCAGCACTGATTACGCTGTCGGCAAACCGTATTATCATGGCGCCCGGTGCCTCGATCGGTGCTGCCGAGCCGATCCCAGCGACTGAGAAGGAAATATCCGCGCTGCGTGCAGAGTTCGAATCGACGGCCGAGCGCAATCATCGCGACCCGAAGATTGCCGGCGCCATGGTCGACAAGAAGCTCGACTTACCGGATTATAAGCGGCCGGGAGCGATCCTGACACTTAATACCGACGACGCCGTCCGCGCTCACATCGCGGATGGCACGGCGCCCTCGCTGGATGCGGCGCTCGAGCAGGCGCACTTGAGCGGCCTGCCGCGCGAGGTCGAAGGCTTCACCTGGGCCGAGCAGCTCGCGCGCTTCGCCACCGATCCGATCGTGAGCTCGCTGCTGCTGACGGTTGGGATGCTCGGGTTGTTGATCGAGATGCAGACGCTGCACGGCATCGCCGGCGTCGTGGGTGTCGGCGCGCTCGCGCTCTTCTTCGGAACGCACATCTACGCCGGCTTTTCTAACGGCCTCGTGGCTGCGCTCGCGGTGCTCGGCTTGGTCGGCATCCTCTGGGAGCTGCACGTCGTTCCGGGGCATGGCATACCGGGGGTTCTCGGCGGGATCGCCTTGTTCGTTGCTGTCTTGCTGGCGTTCGGACTGCCGTTCTTCTTCGTCGCGATTGAAGTGATCGCGACCGCGATCGTGTTGACCGTCATCGGCTTCAGCCTGACGGTCCGGGCCGTGCCGCAAAACGCCTGGGCGCATCGGCTTGCGCTCGCGGCCGCGCAAGGCCCTGAGTACGTCACGAGTCGCGACTACGGCGATTTGCGCGGGCGCATCGGGACGGCCGCGAGTTATCTGCGCCCGGCCGGAATCGCGTCGATCGATGGCCGCCGCGTTGACGTGCTCACCGAAGGCGAGTTCATCGCGCAGGGGACGCCGATCCGCGTCACCCGCGTCGAAGGCGCCCGGGTTTTCGTTCAGCCGGTCACTTAGCAGGAGGCAGAGGAGAAGTCCATGGTTGCCGTTGGCAGCGCGATCGTCGTCTTCATCATCGTCATCGCGTTCTTCATGTTCTTGTATTACTTCCCGATCGGCCTGTGGATTCGCACGATCGCCGCGGGCGTGCCACTGGGCATCATCTCGCTGGTGCGGATGCGGCTGATCGGGATTCCTCCCGGCGTCATCGTTACGAATTACGTGCGGGCGCGAAAGGCGGGGCTCAATCTAACGGTCGATCAGATGCAATCACATTACTTGGCGGGCGGCAATGTCGAGAACGTGACGCTGGCAATGATTGCCGCGCAACGCGCGCAGATCCCGCTCGAATGGCAGCGTGCGGCGGCGATTGACCTGGCCGGGCGCAACGTGCTCGAAGCGCTGCAAACGTCGGTGAACCCCAAGGTCATCGAAACGCCGACGTTTCAAGGCGTCGCACAGAACGGCATTCAGCTGAACGTGAAAGCCCGTATTACCGTGCGCAGCAACCTCGACCGTTACGTCGGCGGCGCCGGCGAGCCGACGATCATCGCGCGGGTGGGCGAGGGCGTCGTTTCGGCGGTTGGCGCGGCGGTCGATCACAAGGAGGTTCTCGAGTATCCCGACCGCATCAGCAAGACGGTGCTGGCGAAGGGTCTCGACGCGGGAACGGCCTTTGAGATCGTTTCCATCGACATCGCCGACGTGGACGTCGGTAAGAACATCGGTGCGGAGCTGCAAACGAGTCAGGCCGAAGCCGACCGCAGAATCGCTCAAGCTAAGGCGGCCGAACGTCAATACGCGGCGCTGGCAGCCGAGCAAGAGCAGAAGGCGCAGACGCAAGCGATGCGCGCGAAAGTCGTCGAAGCCGAAGCGTCGATCCCGCAGGCTATTGCGGGTGCATTCCGCAGCGGCAACCTCGGTGTGATGGATTATTATCGCCTCAGGAATATTCAGGCCGATACCGACATGCGCGCATCGATCGGCGCGTCGACCGAAGCTCCCGGCGACGTTACTCAACCGCCGGCGCCCCCGCCCGCAGGTCACTGACGAGCAGCCTCGATGCGTGACGTTGCGACGCTCGTATGGGTCGTGCTGCTCGTCATCGGCGTCATTTCAAGCATGGTCGCAAGCGCCCGCCGCCGGATGAACGCGCTTCCGCCGCGTGCTGCCCCGCTCACGCCGCCGGCACCGCCGGGCCTGCCGTCTGCGCAGGCGCCACCGCTGCAAGCGCAGCTGCGTCAACAGCTCGTGCAACCGATCAAGCAGGTCCCAGTCCGCCCGGCTGCGCCGGCCGCTCCACCGGCGAGCGCCCCGCGCCCCGCTGCAGCTCGCGCGCCCGCAGGGCGAAGACTCTTCCCAGGGCGGCAAGGGCTGGCCGGCGCGGTGATCGCCGCGGAGGTGCTCGGAAAGCCCCGCGCGCTGCGCGACGAATATTTTGGTTCTTGAGTCCCCAGAGAGCCGTCGACCTTCGCGAACTGCCCGACCGCGTACGCCTCTTCGGAGAGTACGACCGTAACCTCTCGGTAATCGAATCCTCGCTCGGCGTTTCGGTCCATGCCGACGGCGACCGCCTGCTGTTGGCCGGCGACGACGGCGCGGTCGAACGCGCCGAGGAGGTGGTTCAGCGCGTGCTCGATGCGGCGGTGCAGGGTGCACACATCACGCCCGAGGATCTCGCGCTGGCGCTCGCGCAAGTCCGCAGCGACGGCGGCGCAGCGCTGCCGAATACCCTGATTCGCACTCACCGAGGCCGCGAGGTGCGACCGCGAACGCGCGGACAGCACCGTTTCGTGCGTTCCATCGAGGAGCACACGCTGACATTCGGGATCGGGCCGGCCGGGACGGGGAAGACGTATCTGGCCGTCGTGATGGCGGTGCGCGCGCTGCGCAAACGCGAGGTCGCGCGACTGATCCTCTCTCGTCCCGCGGTGGAGGCGGGAGAGCGGCTCGGGTTTCTTCCGGGCGATCTGCGCGAGAAGGTCGATCCGTACATGCGTCCGCTCTACGATGCGCTCGACGAGCTCCTCGACGACGCACAAGTTACAAAGTACATGGAGCGTGGAATCCTTGAGGTTGCGCCGCTGGCGTACATGCGCGGCCGGACACTGGCCGACGCGTTCGTCATCCTGGACGAAGCGCAAAATGCCACCGGCGATCAGCTGAAGATGTTCCTCACGCGACTTGGAAGCGGCTCGAAGATGGTCGTAACCGGAGACGTGACGCAAATCGACCTTCCTTCGGGAGAGCGCAGCGGGTTGCGCGACGCCGCCACCCGCCTAGCCGCGATCGATGAGATCGGCGTGGTCGAACTCGACGACAGCGACGTGGTGCGTCCTGCCCTCGTCGCGAAGATCGTTCGAGCCTACTCGTGATCCACTATCGCAACACCGTTGCGCGCAGCGGCGTCGACGGCCGCGCGTTGGTTGCGACCGCGAAGAAACTGCTCGTCGCTGCCGGCGAGCGCGACGCCTCGCTCTCGTTGACCTTGGTTACGGACGAGGCCATGCACGGCCTCAACCGCACCTATCGCGGCAAGGACCGCCCAACCGACGTGCTCAGCTTTGCGCTGGACGCCTCGGGCTCCGAACGCCTCCTAGGGGATGTGGTCATTTCTGTCGATACGGCGCGGCGACAGGCGGCGGAATACCGCGCGCCGCTGCAGCGCGAGCTCTACCGGTTGCTGATTCACGGTCTGCTCCACGTTCTGGGGCACGACCACCAGCAGGCAGCGCAACGACGTACGATGGAGCGGGAGGAGCGCCGCCTCGCCGGCGCGATCGACTTGCCTTGGCCTTACTAGTAGCGAGCCGGTAGATGCACCACCCAGCCGATCCTTCACCTCCGCTCAAGACAGGCTCTCCGAATGCACGGAAGCCTGGTGAGCCGCATTATCTGCCGATCGACCGGAGCCGGTTCTTTCGCTCGTTCCACCACGCGTTCGAAGGGATCCTGTACGCGACACGCACGCAGCCGAATATGCGCGTGCACTTTCTCATCGCAGCGCTGGTGCTGCTGGCCACGCTGATTCTTCGCCTCGACCGCTTTTACGTAATCGCGACGTTGATCGTGATCGTGGTCGTCTTGAGCCTGGAGCTGATGAATACCGCGATCGAAGCGATCGTCGATTTGTTAACGGTCGCGCACCACCCGCTCGCAAAAAGTGCCAAAGACGCGGCCGCCGGCGCCGTTCTGATCGGCGCGGTCGGTGCAGTCTTCGCCGGCTACCTGATCTTCTATCAGGGCATCATCAGCGGCGGCACGCGCGTTTTCGAGGCGGTGCAGTCGGTGCCGGCCAACGTTGCGCTCATCGTCCTGGCCGTCGTGGCCATCGCGACCATCTTCGCCAAGGCCTGGACCGGCCGGGGCTCGGCCTTGCAGGGGGGCGCCGTCTCGGGCCACGCCGCGATCGCCTTTGCGGTGGCTACGATGCTGGCGTTTTTCTACCAGAAGCCTCTGGCGGCGATTCTGGCCTATTTCGTGGCCTTTCTGGTCGCCCAGAGCCGGGTCGAAGCGCGCATCCACCGGCCCTTCGAGGTCTTCTGGGGGGCTGTGCTCGGTACGCTCGTGGCGCTGGCGATCTACATGCTGGTGCGCCCTCACGTTGTGCTATAATGGCGCCTACTTGAACACGGATCCGTCCCGAAGTACCCCGGAAGCCTTACCGTTCCAGCTCGCCGCCTTGGTGGCGCTCGTCCTCCTGGCGGCGTTCTTCTCCGCGGCCGAGGCCGCTTTGGTTTCGATCTCTCGGTTGCGCGCCCGGGCGCTCTCCGAGCGCCGCGTCCGCGGTTCGAAGAACCTCGAGCGAGTGGTCGACGACAAGAACCGCTTCCTGACATCGGTCCTGGTCGGCAACACCATCGTGCTGCTCATCTCCTCATCCCTCGCGACCTACGTGGCCATCTCGTTGCAGCTCCCCTCGGCGGTCGTGCTCTCCACCTTCGTGATGACGATCGTGCTGTTGCTCTTCGGCGAGATCGTGCCAAAGACGATCGCCACCAACGATGCCGAACGCTGGGCACTCCGTCTGGCAACGCCGATCCGCTACGCCGCCTACGTCCTCGCGCCGATCGCGCGGACGTTTCAGATTGCTACCGACCTGCTGTTGCGCCCGCTGCATATCAGGCACGCGCATCGCGTCTACGTCACGGAAGAAGATATCCGTGCCTTGGTTAACGTCGGGGCGGAGCAGCGTGTAATCGAGGAACAAGAACGCGAGCTGATCCATTCGGTGATGCAGTTCGGCGATACCATCGTGCGCGAGGTGATGACGCCCCGCCCGGAGATGATCGCGGTCTCGATCGAGGATTCGCCACGCCGAGTGCTCGATGCCGTCATCGCCGACGGCTACTCGAAGCTGCCCGTCTACAAGGAATCGAAGGACGACATCGTGGGCGTCATCCACGACCGTGAGCTTTTGATCGCGCTGGCCAACGGCTCGCTGGCTCATGCCAGTGTCGGCGCGCTGATGCGCCCGGTCGTGCACGTCCCCGAGACGAAGAAGATTTCCGATATGCTGCGCGAGATGCAGCGCGACAAGTTCTCGCTCGCCATCGTCGTGGACGAATACGGCGGTACGGCCGGTTTGGTCACGATGGAAGATCTCTTGGAAGAAATCGTCGGCGAAATACGCGATGAGCACGACGAAGACGAACAGGAGCCGATTGCGCTCGTTGGGGAGGGCGAAGCGGTCGTCGAAGCGGGCACGAACATCGAAGACGTCAACGCGAGGCTGGGGACCAAGCTTCCTACCGAGGACTTCGAGACGATCGGAGGCTACACGGTCGGCCTTTTCGGGCGGCTTCCGACCGAAGGCGAAGAGGTTGAAGCCGACGCGCACACGCGCTTGCGCGTCGATCGCACCCACGGCCGGCGGATTCTCTCCGTTCGCATATATACCAACGGGACGATCGATCGAACGCAGGAGTCCGAAGACCCTGACGCCGCCGCGCAGCTATAAGACGCGCGGGCTCGTCTTGCGCTCACGCCAGCTCGGCGAAGCCGACCGGATCGTTACCCTTTTTACGAGCGAACGCGGCAAGCTCGACGCCGTTGCCAAAGGCGTGCGCCGAACGCGCAGTCATTTATCCGGCCGCCTGGAGTTTGCGAACGAGTGCGAGCTGGGCATGCATCGCGGACGCTCGCTCGACGTGATTGTCTCGGCGGAGATCATCCGATCGCCGTGGTCGCAACTGGTGGAGCCCGAGCGCTTTGCTGCCGCTTCGCTGGCGGTCGAGCTGGTCGATTCCTTCTGTGAGCCCGAGCTCGCGTTACCCGATGTGTACGCGCTTCTCGCCGGAGCGATCGGTGCCATCGCGGTTTCGTCCGCGCCCCTCGCGCTGTTGCCGCGCTTCTCATTACGCCTGCTCGACGCGCTGGGGCTGGCTCCTCCGCTGACGGTCTGCGTGCGGTGCGGTGCGGATCTGACGGGCGAACGGATTTGGCTGGACGCGCAGGCCGGGGGCATCGTCGACGAGGGGTGCCGCGAGCGCTGGCGTGAGCTTCCCGAGCTCAACCAACGCGATCTCGCGAACCTCCGCGCCCTGGCGGCCCCAAAAGCGGATGCGAGTGCCGTCACGTTCGATGCGACGCCTCAGGCGGCGGCCGCAGTGGAGGAGCTCGTCGCGCATCACCTGGGGCGCCGTCCCAAGGCCGTCGCCCAGGTGCGCGCGCTCGCCACGTGATCATGGCGCTCGACGTCGGCGCGAAGCGCATCGGCGTTGCGGTAGCAGATCCAGCCGGCAAGCTGGCAGTGCCCGTCGCGACGATCGTGCGCACCAGCGTGCATGACGACTTGGCGCGCATTGCCGAGTACCTCGAATCGTACGGCGTTACCGCGCTCGTCGTCGGCGATCCGATCACGCTGGGCGGCGAACGCGGGCTTGCAGCACAGAAGATCGATGAGTTCGTCGAGCTTTTGGCTCGCGTTTTTGCCGGTCCAATCTACCGCGTCGACGAACGCATGACAACCGCGCAGGCTACGAAGAGCCTGATCGCCGCCGACGTCTCGCGGCGCAAACGGCGCGAGATCGTCGACCAAATTGCCGCTGCCCTGATCTTAGAGTCCTTCCTTGCTCGAGGCGGCTCCGCACGGTGACGCCGCTTCGCCGCGTGGTGGTGTGGGTGACGGTATCGGTAGCGGTGCTCGCCGCCGTCGCCGGCTGGTCTTTCTATGCCGTCTTTGGGGATCGCTCGTACCCGTCGACGCAAACGCAAGTGATCGTCCAACAGGGAGAGACGTTCGATGAGATCGCGCGCAGGCTGGCTGCGAACGGCGTCGTCGGGAACGTGCTGACGTTCCGGACGTTGGCGCGTCTGCGCGGCCAAGACACGGCCGTTCGCGCCGGCGAGTATCGCTTCGCAGCGCACCAAACGCAAGACGAGATCCTTCACGCTCTGGTCAGCGGCAGCGCGCAGGTCGCGGTCTGGGTCACGATCCCCGAAGGATTTACGGCTGCGCAGATCGCGACGCGCCTGCAGGAGGCCGGCGCCGGCAGCGCGCCTGCGTTTCTCCAAGGCTTCATGCGCAATACGATTGTCGTCGACGGCACCCGCACGAAGAGTCTGGAAGGCTTCTTGTTTCCGAATACCTACCTCGTTCCGCTCGGAGAGACGCCGCAACGTATTGCAGAGCTCTTCACCCAAGAGTTTTTCAATCAGCTCCCGCCGGATGCCGCCGATCGAGCGCGCGCGCTGAAGGTGACGGTACCGCAGGCCGTGACCGTAGCCTCCTTGGTAGAGCGCGAGGCCAAAGCCGACGTTGACCGTCCCAAGATCGCGGCGGTCATCTACAACCGGTTACGCTTGAAGATGCCCCTGCAAGTCGATGCTACGATCGAGTACGCCCTGCCCGCGCACAAGAGTCAGCTCTCCTCAAGTGATCTGCGGATCGACTCGCCTTACAACAGCTATGCGCATGCCGGCTTACCGCCGACGCCGATCGCCAACCCCGGACGCCCATCGCTGGAAGCGGCCCTCCACCCGTCGAAGGGCGACGATCTCTACTACGTGTACTGCGGGAATGGGCGTCACGTGTTTGCCAAGACGCTTGCCGAGCATAATGCGAATGTCGCCCGATGCCTGCGATAGAAGGGAAGCGGTCAATGCCATCCACCAACGGCGAGGCTCCGCCGGCGCCGCTGCAACTAAGCGAAATCTTGCAGATCGAAACCAACGACGGCGTTCGGCGGCCCTTCAAGGTCGTCGGGATCCTCGAGGATGAGGAGGACGGGACGTCCTACGCGGTTCTCGTGCATGAACCCGACGCCGACAGCGACGGCGAGTTCATCGTGACCGACCTCGAGGGCAACCTCCTCGACAACGACGGGCTCGCCCAAGAGATTCTCGACGACTTCCTGGCGCTCGCGCAGGAAGGTGAGGACGGAGGAACGCCCGCCTAAGCGGGCTCACGCATCGCGATGCGCGTGCTCTTCCTGTCCGCAAGCGTGGGCGTGGGTCACCTCTCGGCCGCCAACGCCGTGGCCGCGGAGCTGCACCGGATCGAGCCGGGGGCGCGCACGCCGGTGGTGGACTCGTACAAGTACGCCGCCTTGGTCGTTTCGCGCATCGTTTCCGACGGCTACCTGCAAATGGTAAAGACGATTCCGCAGATGTATCGCTATATCTACAATCGCGCGGAGCGCGCCCGAGAAGTGGGCCCGTTGCGAACCTGGGCACATCAGTTTACCGCATCGAATTTACGTCCTCTGATGCTACGCGAACAGCCCGACGCGGTCGTGTGCACGCATGCGTTCCCGTGCGGCGCCATGGCGGAGTACAAGCGTTCCTTTGGCGATGCGCCTCCGGTGGTGGGAATCGTAACGGACTTCGCCGTGCACGGTTTTTGGATTCACGATAACGTTGACGGTTACGTCGTCGCTACCGATTCAATTCGCAATGTCCTGACGGCGCGCGGAGTCGCAGCGAAGTCGATCTCGGTCAGCGGCATACCGGTAGGGCGAGATTTCGCGGGCTCAGGCGAAAGCCGCGACGCCTTGCGCGAACGCCTCGATCTGCCGCGCGATCGGCAGGTCGTGCTCCTGATGGGAGGGGGGCTTGGGATCGCCCCGCTCGAGCGCATGATGCGCGCGCTCGAATCGATTCCGGTACCGTTGGCGGCGGTCGTCGTCACCGGCCGGAATAAGCGCACGCAGCGCCGCGTGATGATGGCGGCGGAAGGTGTCAGCTATCCCGTGCGCGCGCTCGGCTTCGTCGAGAACGTCTACGATTACATGCACGCTGCCGACGCTCTCGTCACCAAGCCGGGCGGTCTTACCACCGCCGAGGGGCTGGTGGCGCAGATCCCGATGGTGCTGTGTAAGCCGCTGCCCGGCCAGGAAGAGCGCAACGCTCGCATCCTGGTTGAGGCCGGCGCTGCGATTCGTAGCCGCCGGCTTGAGGAGCTTCCGAGGGCGCTTGAGGCGGTGCTCACCGATGCCGGCAAACGCGAGCGCATGATTGCAGGCGCGCGCCGACTCGCGCGTCCGAACGCGGCCGGCGCGGCGGCTGCGATGATTGCACGCCTGGTGAAGTTACGAAAGGAGAGCGTCGCATGAATCTGCCTTCGTCGCGTCTCTACGCCGGTTGGCTAGCCATCGTTCGCATTCTGACGGGTGCGATCTGGTTGATGCACGGCGTTCCGAAGTTTCTTCACAGCGAGATGTTCATGCCGCCCAACGGGTTCATCGGAACCTACGTCACGCAAGGCCTTTCCAAAACGATCGGCCCGTACCACGACTTCCTCGCGAACGCCGTGCAGCCGAACATCGCGATCTTCGCCGAGCTGGTTCGCCTCGGCGAGGTCTGCGTCGGAATCTCGTTGGTTCTCGGTCTGTTGACGCGCCTGGGAGGCTTCTTCGGCATCGTGCTTACGCTGAACTACATCGCCGCGCGCGGAGGCCTGGGCACGCTGAGCGAGTGGTCGAGCATCGACGCCTGTTTGATGTTGCTTTCCGCGATCAATCTGGTGCTCCCGACCGGCCGATTTCTGGGGATCGACCGCCTCTTCACGCGCCGGTACGATACGGAGCCTCCGCTCATGGCTGAGTTCGTACAGGAGCGCCCCCTCGATGGTCCCCGGGCCCCGAGCTAGTAGGTCCTCTACGAAGGGGTATGGTATAGTCGTCGGCGTCCACTGGGGGAGAGATGGCCGAGCGGCTGAAGGCGGCGGTTTGCTAAACCGTTATACGATGTAAAGTCGTATCGAGGGTTCGAATCCCTCTCTCTCCGAAGCGCGCGGTCGTAGCTCAATTGGATAGAGCAACAGGCTACGAACTTGTAGGCTGGGGGTTCGAGTCCCTCCGACCGCGATTCTCTTCTCCACTCGTTAGCCGCTAACGGCAGCTTTACAAGGGCTGCTTTTGCCGCTGGGAGAGCTACCGCCGCGCCCATGTCACAATGGGCGGCGTCTGAGTGCTATGGTTTCGGGCGGGGTCGCCGACTCCGACCGTATAATACCGTTTGCGGAAGGCAGGCCCGTGTGCGGGCCTGCGAAGGAGCGTTCCCAAGGAGCATTCGCAATGAACATCATGTCGGATTTGGCCGATGCGAAAGTTTTTCGTATTTGCGCGGCCGCTGCTATTCTGACAGGCTGCGGTGGATTGCAAGCGCAAAACGGATTGCAGGCGCAAAACGGATTGCAGGTACAGAGCAGCGCGCTCACTCCCGTGCGCGCAAACCCCGCCGAGTGGGGACACAATCACCATCGATCATGGATGTCTCCAAAAGCCAAAAGCGAAGATCTCTTGTACGTCTCGAATCTCGGCAACAGTACCGTCAGCGTCTACTCGCTTTCACAGCGCAAACTCGTAGGAATGCTGACCGGCCTGGGCGACCCGTACGGCCTTTGCAGCGATACGCAGGGCAACGTATGGATCGTGCTCTGGGGGCCGTCGAAGGTGGTAGAGTTCGCGCACGGCGGCACGCAGATCCTCAAGCGCCTCGACGATCCTAAGGGTAACCCCTACGACTGCTCGGTCGATCCAACGACCGGAAATCTCGCCGTCACCAACTGGAACTTCGGGGGCTACTGGTTGCAGGGCAACGTTGCAGTGTACGCGCACGCAAGCGGCACGCCGCACCTCTATAACGGCCAGTGGTTCTGGTATTTCTACGGTGTCGCGTACGACGACCGCGGAAATCTCTACGCGGATGGCCTTTCCAGCTATTTTAACGGCCTTTTCTGCGTGGGGATCCTCCGCAAAGGCGGTGCGTCGTTCGAGGATATCCTGATCAAACCTGAACTGCACCCGACCGTTCTGGCCGGCGTTGGGTGGGACGGCAAGCACGTGGTCGTCGGCGACGGATCGGGTGTCTGGCAGTATCAGATCACCGGGCTTAAGGGGAAAGCAATCGGCTACACGCCGCTCAATCCGTGGCACCTGGCGACGCAGTTTTGGGTCTCGAGCAACAACCCACGGTCGATCTTTGCCTCGAATTACGGCGACCCCGGCGGGGTGCATTTGTGGAGGTATCCGGCCGGCGGCGCGTCTTTCAAGAAGGTCGACGACGCCCTCGACGCGCCTTATGGACTGACCGTCAGCCTAGCCAAGAACTAGCCGTCCTCGGCTCGAAACGCGCAACCTCGAGGGCATCCGGCCCGTTATTAGCCGTGCGTCGGAGCGAAGCGGCTGCGGCTCGGTAGCTCAGTGGTAGAGCAGGGGACTCATAAGCCCTTGGTCGTAGGTTCAAGTCCTACCCGAGCCAGAACGAAACAGGGTCCGGCCGCCGGCGGAGGCGGCCGGTTCCATTCCCGAGGTGTCTCTAATGTCGACCATTCCGTGCGATTTCTGCCCCCATCCGGTCGATCGCGGCCAAATGGAGGAGATCGAGATTTCGCACTACGTCCCGGATAGTTCCGGTGAAGATCTTGCGTACGCGCGCACGTACTTCTTCGGTCATCCCGACTGCGTGAGAAAGTTCTACCGCACGTTGGTCGACCACAAGCTCGATCTCTTCAAACACATCCCTAGCGCCGGCACTCCGCCAGAGAGCCCGCGCTGATCGGCACTGCGTGCGCCCGTAGCGTAGCTGGATAACGCACAGCCCTCCGAAGGCTGGGATCGGGGGTTCGAATCCCTCCGGGCGCGTGATCTCCCTGGTATGAGTGAAGACGAAGTCCACATTCGCCGAGCTCTCGAGCTTGCCGAGGAGGCGGCCGGCGCGGGCGACGTGCCGATCGGTGCCGTGCTCGTCGACGGCGAGCTGAGGCTCGAGGCGAGGAACGAAAAAGAGGCTCAGCCCGACGCCACGGCCCACGCAGAAATGCTTCTCCTGCGAGAGGCTGCGCGCCGCCGCGGTGCGTGGCGGCTCTCCAGCGCTACGATCTACGTTACCAAGGAGCCGTGCGTGATGTGCGCCGGCGCCATGATCGCAGCCCGTCTGAAGCGGGTCGTGTACGCCGCGCGCGATCCCAAGGGGGGCGCCGACGGCAGCGTCTTCGATATCCTGCGTTCGGGCAAGACCAATCACCGCGTCGAGGTGACCGCGGGCGTTCTCGAAGCCGAAGCCGCCGAACAACTGCAACGCTTCTTTAAGTCGCGCCGCGCGGCACCCGAAGAAGGGATGGACTAAAACCCGAGGTACTGGCGCTTCTGGAGAGGTGGTCGAGTGGTTGAAGGCACCCGCCTCGAAAGCGGGCGAACGTTAAGAGCGTTCCGTGAGTTCGAATCTCACCCTCTCCGAATTAGCCTCAGGCAAGTGCACGACGAAGCGCGAGCCGCGCGAGCTCGTGTCGAGCGAGACGTTTCCGTGCGCGCGCTCCACGGCGCGCTTGACGATTGCCAGGCCGAGCCCGGAACCACCCACGTCACGTTGCGCGCCGCGATAGAATCGGTCGAAGACGCGGGGCGCGTCCTCGGCAGAAATGCCGGGACCCTGGTCGGCCACCTCGATGACGGCGGACGAATCTTCGTGGCGCACGCGAACGCTGATCTCGCCGAGCCCATATTTGAGCGCGTTCTCGGTGAGATTCGTCACGACGTAACCCAACTCGGTCGGATCGATCGACGCCAAAATCCCGCTTTCGGTCGAGACGGCGAAGCGACGCTCCGGATTGGCATCGGCGATCGGCGCGACAAGATCGGCGACCAGCCTCCCGACGTCGATCGGTTCGCTCGGTCGTGAAGCCTCCGGGGACTCCCAACGCTCGAGTAGGATCAGCTTGTCGATCAGCGACCCCATGATGCGACTCTGATCGTTCATGGTGTCGAGAATGCGCTCGCGATCGGTCGAATTCTCGAAGCCGCCGCGCCGCAGAATCGCAATGAACCCTTGCAAGACCGTGAGGGGCGTTCGAAGTTGATGTCCCGCATCGCCGATGAACTGGCGCATCGACGCGTTGGCCCGGTCGCGCGCGGCAAAGGCACGCTCCATCTGTTCGATCGCACCGTTGTAGGCACGCGCCAGCGACGCCAGCTCGTGACCTTCGTCGGCGGCGATGACGTGCGGAGTAAGGTCGCCCGAGGCAAAGCGTTGGAGCGCCGACGTAACATCATCGAGCGGCCGAACGGCTTGGCGCGTAAGGACGCGAGCGACGAGAAACCCGCAGGCGATCGCAATCGCCAGCGCGATGATCAAGGGAAGGAAGAAGGACGTAACCGTCGCGACGAGCGTGGCGTCGTTGGCGCGGACGATGATGTAGAGGCTGCCGACGTGCGCAAAGAGCTCTGCAAGGCCGAACGCGGTTGCGAGACCAAGAACGATGCGCGCCACCGCGCCCGAGGGGCTCGGATCGCCGGAGAGGTCGCCGCGGCGCCGAACCGTCACGACCGGCGGCTCCGAGCGATGCTCCCGGTAGACGGTGACGCGCGTGTTGGAATCGAGGAAGACGATCTCGCTGCCGCCCTGCAGCAGCAGTGATGCGGCGAAGGCGCCGCCGGCCCGTGCGTCGGGCAACGTCGTTTTCGCGAGTGCGCGCTCCAGCTGCGTCTGCGTTACGCGAAGCTCGTTCGAGAGGGTCCGAATATAGGCGCCGAACGCCAAGAGCGCTCCAGCCACAATGATCGCGCAGAGGACGAGCGAGATTTCGATGGCCGCGAGCGCTTGCATGCGGCGAGCAAGGCGGGTCATGTTTCCGCCGGTGCCGCCCGCAGGGAGTAACCCACGCCGCGAAGGGTCTGAATCAGCTTGACGGGCTCACCGCTGTCGATCTTCGCGCGCAGGAACGAGACGTAGGTCTCGACCGTGTTCGGGACAACATCGCGATCGATCCCCCAGACGAGGTCGAGGAGCTCTGAGCGTGTCAGCACCTCTTCGGCATGTTCGGCAAAAACGCACAACAAGTCGAACTCGCGTGCGGAGAGCTCGATCCGGCGATTGCCCCGGTAGACCGTGCGGCTGGGCGCATCGATGCTGAGATCGGCGTACGTGAAGGTCTCGCGCTCTTCGATCCTGGGCCGCCGCAGGAGGGTCCGCAGGCGAGCGACCAGCTCCTCCAAATCGAAGGGCTTACCGACATAGTCGTCGGCGCCGGCGGAGAAGCCGGCCAGCTTCTCCCCGAGCTCGGTCCGCGCGGTTAGCATAACCACCGGTGCGGTCGTGAGCCGGCGAATGTCGGGAAGCAAGGCGAAGCCGTCGCGTTCGGGCAGCCCGACGTCGAGCACGATGAGGTCCGGTGACCACGCCTCAAGCAAGCGTAAGCCTTCTCCGCCGTCGGCTGCACTGCGGACGCTAAAGCCTGCTTGTTCGAGGCCATATTCGAGCAGCTCGCGCAGTCCGCGCTCGTCGTCGACCACCAGCACGCGGGGCTGTGTCCCCGCCGAAGCCGCTTGGCTCATTCTCAGACTCGCTCCAGGACTCGGACCCACCGCTTTCGTTACAATCGTGCCAACCCATGATATCAAGGCGAGACATTTCCCGAATTTCCTGCGCCGGGCTGGTTCTGTTGGCGCTCGCTGCCTGCGGCAAGCATACAACCGCGGCGGCGGCGCCGCCCTATGTCGAGACTTCGGTAGCCAGCTTCGGATCGATTCAGCCGAACCGGCACCTCGCCGGCATCATCGCCCCGTACCAGAACGTCGCGATCCAGAGCTCGCTCACGGAGCCGGCCGATCAGGTCTACGTGCACGAGGGCGAGTCGGTCCACACCGGTCAGCTGCTCGCTCAGTTGGATACCGCCGATTTGGTGGCGCAGCTTAACTCCGACCTCGCAACGGCGAACAGCGACCACGCGAATACCGTGCATACCGTCTACCAAGGCGGCCTCACTATCTCCCAGGGCGTCGACACCCTTCGCTCCGATGCAGCCGCCGTCGATCAGGCGCAGCGGACGCTCAACAACGATCAGACCAACCTCGTTCGCGACCAGAACCTTCTCGGCCAAGGCTACGTTTCGCAGCAGTCCGTCGACACGCAAGCGACCCTGGTCCACAACGATCAACAAGCGCTGAGCTCCGCGATCGCAACGCTCGCTGCCGCCCGCTCGAACGTTCAGGCCAACGGAACGCTGAACGGCCAAGGCCTGCAGGAGTCGGCCGTGGCTCAAGCCGCTGCGCAGGAGAAAGTCGCGCTGGCGCAAGCTCAGCAGATTCGCGTGCAAATCGACAAGGCCGCGATCGTCTCGCCGATCGACGGCGTCGTCGTCAATCGCAACCTGAATCCGGGAGAGTATCCGGGCAGCCGTGAGATATTCACCCTTCAACAAGTCAACCCGATCTTTGCCGTTCTGCACGCTTCGAGCGACGAAGTCGCGCGCATCGAGAACGGCGGGATCACGACCGTCACCGCGGAGGATCTAAGCGGGAACGAGAGCTTCACGGGCCGGGTCCTTGGCGTGCTCAACGAGATCAATCCCGGCTCGACCGACTTCGAGGTAAAGGTCTTGTTGCAGAACGCGCAGCACAAACTGCGCCCCGGCATGGTGGTTCAAGGCGCCATCGCAACCATGCCGCTCACCGGCGTGCGCGTCCCGGTAACCGCCTTCACCGACGATAATCACGACGCGGTCATGACGGTCCGGCCCGACAACAGCGTCAAGACGATCCAAGTCGCCGAAGTGGGTAACGACGGGACGACCTCGGTCGTGACCGGACTAGCGTCGGGCACGCGAGTCATCAGCAACGGCCAGGCCAGCATCGGCGACGGAGAAAAGGTCTCGCTCCAGCAGTGAAGTTCAGCCTCACCCGGCTCTTCATTCACCGGCCGACCCTGGTCTTCGTCATCGTCTCGCTGATGATGTTCGGAGGCATCCTCTCGACCGCCACGATCGTCAAGGAGCTCTATCCCGACGTCAGCCAGCCGACGGTGACGATCTCGGTTCAATACAACGGCGCCTCGGTCACCGAGATGCGCGACAATATCGTGCAACCGATCGAGCAGAACCTGGCGGGAACGGCCGACCTTCAGACGATCAACTCGGTCGTACAGCAAGGGCAAGCGTCGATCAGCGCCATCTTCGATCTTACCTCCGATGAGGCGACCGATCTCGCCCTCACGAATAAGGCGATTCAAGCTGCCGAGAAATATCTGCCGACCAATCTGACGCCGCCGACGGTCAATCTGTACGATCCCACTCAGTCGACGGTCGTTGTACTCGCGCTCTACTCGCAGAAACTCTCCCTTTCGCGTCTGACGCTGTACGCCACGAACGTCATCGCACCTCAGCTCGAACAAGTGCCCGGCATTTCGTTCGTCAACGTCGGCGGCTTGGTGACCCCGGCCTACGAGGTGGTCGTCGATCCGGCGCGACTGGCGGCCAACAACTTAACCATCGACGACGTCATCAACACGCTCGAAACCGACAACCAGCGTGTTCCGGGCGGATTTGCTTATGAGCCGAATCGCCAGACGACGATCGACGTTCGCGGTGACATCCAAAATCTCGACACGGTCCGTAACCTGGCGGTCATTCCGGCCGGAAGCACCGCACAAAATAGTAGCGCGAGCGCACAAAACTCAACCGGCGCGCAGGTCGAAGACTACGGTGGCGGCGTGGGCGCGCTGCCCGGCGTCGTAAATCCCTGGACGGCGAGCAACTCGGTCATTCGCATCGGCGATGTGGCGACGGTGGGCGAGGGCATTGAGCCACGCCTGCAGTACGCTCACATCAGCGGCCAGCAAGGCATCTTCCTGCAGGTGCAAAAGGCTTCGTACGGCAGCGAGGTCGACGCTTCCAACGCCGTGCTTGCTGCGCTCCCCCAAATCGAGCAACGTTTCCCCGAGATCAAGTTTCGCGTAATCCACGTCCAGTCGACATTCACCGAGCAGCAGATCGTCATCGTCACCCGGACGCTGCTGCTGGCGATGCTGCTGACGGGCCTCGCGATGGTGTTCTTCCTGCGCTCGTGGCGGAGCGCGATCGTCGTCTGCGTCTCGATCCCGACGTCGCTGGCAATCGCGATGACGGCGATGCGCCTGATGAACCTCACGATCGACACGATCTCGCTGCTGGGCATGTCGCTGGTCATCGGCATTCTCGTGGACGACTCGACCGTTGTCTTGGAGAACATCGAACGCCACTTCAGGGAGCTCAAACAACCGCCTGAAGAAGCCGCCGTCCAAGGCCGAGAAGAGATTGGGGCCGCGGCCGTCGTTATCACCCTGGTCGACGTGGTGGTCTTCTTTCCGATCGCCTTTATCCAAGGGCAGGTGGGGCGCAACATCGCCGAGTTCGCGATCGTCGTCGTGATCTCGACGCTCACGTCGCTCTTTGTCTCGTTCACGATCACGCCGACGTTGGCCGGCCTGTGGGCGCTGCGTTCGCATTGGAAGCCCTGGAAGATCGTCGACTGGTTCGGTCAGAAATTCGACGACTTGCGCGCCTGGTATACGCAGCGCGTCCTGCCGTGGGCGCTCGACCACGGCCGGCTAGTCGCCCTTTTCTGCGCCGGCACGTTTCTCTTTGCGCTGGCATTGGTCGGCTTTGGCGTGGTCGGTGAGGAGTTCATCCCGCCGATCGACCGCGGCGAAATCTACATTCAGCTGATGTATCCGATCGGCACCCCGATTCAAACGGTCGAAAACGGCACGTTCGGCCTGGAGCAGAAGATCCTCAACACATCCGACATCTTCGCCAACACCGCCGTGGCGGGAGCCTACGCCGCCTCGTTTGGTGGGTTCGTTAGCCAGAACAACGTCGGCCAAGTTCACATCTGGCTAAAAGACAATCGCAAGCACTCGACCGACTACTGGCTCAAGGAATATAAGAAGATCGCCGATCGCTACCTGCCGCCCGGCGTACAGGACGTCGTTGTTCCGTCTACCTCGACGTCCGGCGGTAACGCGCAGCCGATCGACTTCCTCGTGACCGACGTGACCGGCGGCGATCCGACACGGTATGCCGATAAGGTCTTGGCGCTGCTCGAGAAAGTGCCCGGCGCGACCAGCGTCAACAGCACCGGGACCCAACTGGCGCCCGAGATCTCGATCCAATTCGATCGGAACAAGGCGCAAGCGCTGGGGGTCGACCTCGCGCAAGCAGCCACGGCTGCGGGCGCGGCCTTCGGTGGGAATCAGGCCACCGAGTTCGAGACAACGTCGGGCCTCGAGGAAGTGCAGGTCATCTATCCGGACTCGTATCAGACCAGCATCGATCGCCTCAAATCGGTGGCGATCCGCTCGTCGAGCGGCGGAATCGTCTACCTCGGCGACATCGCGCGCTTCGAATCCACGCCCACCTCGCCGCTGGTCACGCGGACCGACCGTAACAACGTCATTCACGTCGACGCCAACTATGCGCCTAACTCCTCGCTGTCGGCCGTCGAAAACGGACTCGAGAAACGCTTACCATCCCTGCACTTGCCGCCCAATATCGTCGTGCGGCCGGCGCCGCTCGGCCAGCAAGACTTCATGCACCAGACGCTGGTGGGCATGGGGCTCTCGATGATCATCTCTATCATCCTGGTCTACCTGTTGATGGTAGCGCTCTACAACAGCTACCTTTCGCCGTTCATCATCATCTTCTCGGTGCCGGTGGCGGCAATCGGCGCGATCGGCGCGCTCCTGCTGACCCACCGAACGCTGAACCTGTTCTCGCTGATCGGAACGATTCTGTTGATCGGCATCGCGACCAAGAACGGCATCCTGCTGGTCGATTATGCCAATACGTTGCGGACGCGCGGACTCGACAAGCTCTCTGCGATCAAAGAGAGCGCCCACACGCGATTCCGCCCAATCATTATGACCAGCTTCTCGGTCGTCGCGGGCAACATACCGCTCGCCCTAGCGCTCGATCCGGGCGCTTCGTCGCGCTCCAGCCTGGGCATCGTGGTGATCGGGGGCGTCTTGAGCTCACTGGTGTTGACGCTCTTGCTGATCCCGAACGTCTATATGTGGGTAGCCCCGCGCGATCATCCGTCGGCTAACGGCGTCGGCCACCCGACGCAGGAGGAACTCGCGCTCGAACCGCAGCCCGCGGGGTGAGCGAAAGCCTCGCCTACTGGCTCTTCGGCCTCGTGTTGAGCGGCGCGCTGACCCTCGGAGTCGGCCGAGGCTTGGTGCGCGAGCATGGCCGCAAGCTGATTCCAGGGCTCTGCATCTTTGCACTGCTCTTCGGACTGCTAGTAGGCTACGCGATCAACGGCTACATCGACTATGTGCGCGCGTCGGCCACGATGCACTATTAGGGCGCCGGCGACGGACTCGCCAATGGACTCGGCGATGGACTCGGTGCGCCCGGTGCGGGCGAAGCGGCTAAGCGAGGATCCGGCGCTTCGGTCGGGAAGGCGAAGTCGCTGAACGTGAGCTCGGCGATCGATTTGAAGCTTCCGATAAACGTATGCTGGGTGGCGCTGAACGTCGCATGGACCAGGACCCAGTGGTCCTGGATGACTTGATAATCGAAGGTAATCGTCTCGTCGTCGCCGCCCGTCGCCCGCATCTCGATGTGGGAGGGAAGCCGGCTCTGCGGGTCCTCGACGATCTCCGACGGGTAGAGCTTCCCCGAGGCCATGCGCGCCGTTGGCTCGATTAGCAGGTGCAATGCGTCCTCCGTCGAGTCGGGAGCGTAGCGCGCCGCCCAATAACTGCTGTAGGGAACGACCACGTCCACGTTTGGTTCGGGCGCCGGGGTCGTAAAGACGTACGGCCGTCCCTGCTGCACGGTGATGTCAATCTTTTTGGGATTGGCGAAGTAGCGGTACCCAAACGCCGACAGCGGGTCGAAGTAAGCGACGACCGGGAAGGCCTGACCGGTCCGCACGGCGCCCTGTGGCAGATCCTGCATCACCGCGAAGTTGTCGGCGACGCGTACCGCGACGGAACGGTTGATATTCTCCGAGCGGCCCATTGACGGAACGCTGATATGCGTGTGCTCGGTGTAGGTCATGTAGACCGGCGCGTTGTTCGTGAAGAATGCGGTCGTGCGGTTGACCAGGATCGCAAACGCCAGGTCGGCGGTCATCATCATCGTGGCGCCATCGCTTCGCCGGAGGGAAGAGAAGTACCGGTCCGTTAACTTCGCTTGCAATGACGGTCGAAGTAGACGAAGCATTGGCTGCACGGGTCATCGGGCTGCGGCGCGCGATTCATCGCCGCCCCGAGCTCGGCTTTGAGGAGCACGAGACGGCAGCCCTCGTCGAACGCGAGCTGGACGAACTGCAAATCGAGCATCGCCGCCTGGCCCGGACCGGTGTCGCCGGCATCGTGCGGGGCGGGAATCCTGGACGCGTCTGTGCCTTGCGCGCCGACATGGACGCCCTGCCGATCGGCGAGCGCACCGGGCTGCCCTTCGCCTCTGAGATCGAAGGCAAGATGCACGCTTGCGGGCACGATGCGCACACGGCGATGCTCCTCGGCGCGGCGCATGTGTTGGCGGCGATGCGTCCGCAGCTCGCCGGCACCGTCGTCTTGATCTTTCAGCCGGCTGAAGAAGGACCAGGCGGCGCGCAACCGATGATCGATGAAGGCGTCCTCGAGACGCCGAAAGTCGAAGCGATTGCCATGCTGCACGTCGATCCTCGACTCGACGTCGGAACCGTCGGGATCACGCCCGGTCCCGTCAACGCGTCGACCGACGAGTTCTACCTAACGGTACGCGGAAAGGGCGGGCACGGCGGGTATCCGCATACGGCCGTAGATGCGATCCCCGCCTCAGCCGCGATCGTGCTTGCGCTGCAGAACATTGCGGCGCGCGAAACCGATCCGCTCGAAAGCGTGGTGGTCACCGTCGGGACGATTCGCGGGGGATACCGCAACAATGTCATCGCCGACGAGGTCGATCTGAGCGGCACGCTGCGCGCTCACGATCTCAACATTCGCGATGCAGTCGAGCGACGGCTGCGCCGCATCGTCGACGGGATAGCAAGCGCGTACAACGTGCAGACCGAACTTCAGATCGTGCACGGCTATCCGCCGGTCGTTAACGATCCGCAACTTGCAGAACGCTTTGCAGAGTATCTCCGCGGGCATAGCCGCATAGCGGTTGCCAGGCCGGCTCCAACCATGGGCGGCGAAGACTTTGCTTATTTTGCGCAGCGCATCCCCGGCGTGCACGCGCGCTTGGGCGTGCGCAGCGAAACGGCCGGAGCGATCCACCCAGGACACAGCGCGCACTTTCGCATCGACGAAGCGGCGTTGCGCGTCGGCGTCGAAACGCTCGTGCTCTTTGCGACGGGCGTGGGGAGCGGTGAAATCAGTTTATAACCGTCCACAACATGTTGTGGATACATCTGCAGAGGATACAATAGGTCGAGCCGTAGAATAAGAAATTAACTATGGCGGTCGTGACCGACGCCTTCACCCAGCCCGGGCTGAATTCGCACGGTGCAAGCCTCGATGTCAATTGCTCCGCGGAGGATGCATTCAGGCTGCTTTGCGCGGTTGAAAAGTGGCCGGTCTGGCTCTCGTTCCTGCACAGTTCGCGTCGCGCGGCGTCGGAGCCGCTGACGCTCGGGAGCGAGGTCATCGTGCGCTCCTGGCTGCCGGGCGACGAAGAAGAGCTCTATGAAGTCGACGCGTTCATCACCAACTATCATCTCTCGCTCGTCGGAGCTTACTCGCTGCGCCGGCGCCTCGACTTTCGCGTTGAACGACGCACTTCGTGCTCGCGCGTTCACGTGCAGCTCTCGTATCCGGCCTACCATGGGCGCATCGGCAGCCTGCTCGATCGCTGGCAGCGCGGACGCCGGCTCGCGAACGCCCTCGACGACTCGCTCGTCCACTTTAAGGGCTTAGTCGAATATCGCCGCGACGATGCGATCCTGGCCGACTTCTGACAAGCGGTCGCCCGCGGGCGGAAGCTAGCAGTCATTGACCGAGAGTGCTAGCTAAGCTATACTCCTAGCCATGCCGCTCTATGACTACAGCTGCACGAAGTGCGGCCACACCGTGGAAGTGCGCCACGGCTTCGACGAGGGCTATGATGGGCCGTGTCCTCAATGCGGTGCGCCGCTACGGCGCGTCTTCAGCGCCGCACCGGTCCTCTTCAAAGGGTCGGGCTTTTACGTAACCGATTCACGTGCCTTGCGCAGCAACACGAAGGTCGAGCCGGCAAAAACCGAAGGTGATTCAAAAGCAGCACCTGCCAAGGAATCCACGAGCGACTCGAAGCCCGCTTCTAAAGCCTCGGATTCGGCTGCCTAGACGCGCTCGCTCTGCAGCGCCTCGAGCGCCTGAGCGAATCCCGGAAAACTGACATCCACGCTCTGCATGCTGTCGATCGCCAGCGGTCCGGCGGAACACCCCAACACCGCCGCTGCCATCGCGATACGATGGTCCTCATCGGTCGCCACGATCTCTTGCGCCCGAGACGGCCTCCCGCCGCGAATCGTCAAGCCGGCAGGCTGCACTTCAGTCTCGATCGAAACGGCTTGAAGCAGCCGCTCGATCGCGGCAATGCGGTCGGATTCCTTGGTGCGCAGTTCGCCTACGCCCGCGATCGCGGTCGACCCATCGGCAAAGGCCGCGGCGATGGCAATCAGCGGAATCTCGTCGATCGCCCGCAAAGCGAGCTCGGGGCCCACGGCGGTGGCATGTAACGGTGCGTATGCCACCCGAATGTCGGCGACCGGCTCGCCGGAAACGGTTCGTTCGTTGCGCAATTCGATGTGCGCCCCCATCTCCCTGAGGACGTCGAGCAGCCCCGTGCGGGTAGGATTGACGCCGGTCTTGCGGATCAATATCGAGCTGCGCGGCGTGACCGCGGCGGCGGTGATAAAGAAGGCCGCTGCCGAGAAGTCCCCCGCCACCTCGACGCTCGACTCGCGCCTTCGCAGGGCGTCGCCGGGCGCGAGGTCGATTGAGCGTCCGTCCCAATCGACGGGAAGCCCGAGGTACGCTAAGAGCCGCTCGGTGTGGTCGCGCGAGCCGCGATCCCCTTCGACGCGTACGCCCACCCCTGCAAAGAGGCCGGCAAAGAGCAGCGCTGATTTGACCTGCGCCGAGGGCGCGAGCAAGATGAAGCGACGCGTTTGAATCTCGGGAGTCCCACGGTACTTCACAGGCAGGCGGCCGTCGGTCGTTTCAATCTGCGCGCCAAACGCGCGCAGCTGTGCGGCAACCGGTTCCATGGGACGCCGGCGCAGCGAGCTGTCTCCATCGAAGTTCGCGCGCACGCCGGCTCCGGCGCAGGCCCCGAGCAGCATCCGCGCCGTGGAGCCCGAATTCATGCAGTCCAGGACGCCGCCAGGCTCTCGCAGCGCGCCGCCACGGACGGTCGTTTCCCCGCCCTCGACTTCGATCCGGATGCCGAGCGCGACCAACGCCTCCCGCGTGGCGCGGACGTCGCGCCCCGGATTCAGATTGGCGATGCGCAGCTGTGCGCGGCCGAACGCCCCCGCGATCAGGGCGCGGTGCGAAATCGACTTGTCACCGGGAACGTCGAGCTCACCGCATAGCGGTCCGGGATGGAAGGTGATGCCATCGCCCTTCATAGGACTCTTGCTTATCGACAAGGAGTCCATCATCATTTCGTAGGAAGCAGCGCGCGAAGCGATATCGCATACCTTGGCGCTGCTTTTTTCACATGAAAGGAACCGATGAACAAAGTAGATTTAGTGCGCCTGGCGGTCGATCGGGTCGAAGGGCTCACTCGCAAGGATGCCGTGATCTTGGTCGACGGCCTCTTCGAAGACATTCAGGCAGCGGTCACGGCAGGTGAGGCGGTCAAGATCCCTGGCTTCGGTCAGTTCAAGGTTCGAGACCGTGCCGCACGCATGGCTCGCAATCCCGCAACCGGCGAGCAAGTAAAAGTGCCGGCCAAGCGCGTCTTTAAGTTTCTGCCGGCAAAAGCACTCAAAGAAGCAGTCATGTCAAAGCGCGGCTCTCGCGCCGGCGCGGCTCGGAAAGCGAAGAAGGCTGCTGCAAGACCCGCTGCACGAAAGGCGGCGGCAAAGAAGGCCGGCCGCAAGAAGCGCTAACTAGATCGACGGTCCTTTAACGCGTCTTCTCGGGAGCTTGTGTACGATGCGTAGCTTTTGCTCGTCGTTGGTATTCGCTTTGCTCGTCACAGGATGCACTGCGGGCGGCGGAGCCCCGTCGAGTGCAGGCGCGCCGGCCGGGTCTGCGCCGTCACTCGCCGGCGGCGCGCACGCGACGCTCTTTCACTACATGCGTACGCCGCCGTTCGCGCCGCCGCGACACCATATGGTTACGGCTCGCGAGCGCGCGCGCGCGCTAGCCGCCGGGTGGCAAGAACTCGCTGCATCTCCGCCGTTCGCCGAGGGCGCCGGCACCGAGCTGCTCCTGACCGACGGGACGATCTTGGTAGAGGACGTTTGCACCACGAACTGGTTCCGGTTAACGCCCGACCAAAACGGAAACTACCAGACGGGCACGTGGTCGCAGGCGATTTCGTTGCCTTCGGGTTACGCCCCGTTGTATTTCGCCTCTGCAGTTCTGCGCGACGGCAAAGTCGTCATCAACGGCGGGGAGTACAACTTCTGCGTCACGACCGAGTCGAACCAAGGCGCGATTTTCGACCCGGTCGCAAACACGTGGAAATCCGTGCCGCCGCCGAGCGGCTGGAGCCAGATCGGAGACGGCCAAAGCGTCGTCCTCGCCAACGGAACCTACATGCTCGGGAACTGCTGTACCAACGTCCAGGCGCTCTTTCACGAAAAGACGCTGACGTGGACGCAATCGGGTCCCGGGAACGGAAAGGATGACGTCAACAGCGAGGAAGGCTGGACGCTGCTCCGCAACGGCGAGGTCCTCGTCGTGAACGTCAGCGACCCGCCGTACGCGCAGGTCTACAATCGCAAGGCGAATGAGTGGAAATCGGCCGGCGAGCTCCCCGTCAACCTCATCACGGGCCTTGAGATCGGCCCGCAGACGTTGCGGCCTAACGATACGGTCTTCGTGGCCGGTGCAACTGGAGCTACCGCCATTCTTAACGCGAAAACCGGTGTCTGGACGCAGGGCCCGACATTTCCGGTCGTCAGCGACCAGCAGCTGGATGTCGCGGACGGCCCATCGGCGTTGCTGGTTGACGGGACCGTCATGATTCCGGCCAGCCCAGGTCTTTACAACGCGCCGGCAACCTTTTTTCTCTTCAACGGAAAGAAGTTGAAGACGATAGCCGGGCCGCCTAACGCGCCGAACGACTCGACCTACAACATCCGGCTGCTGCTGTTGCCGACGAGCCAGATTTTAGAAACCGATTACTCGGGCGACGTTGAAATCTACACGTCGCACCGCCCGCCGCAGCAGCGACTCGCTCCGGAAATCATTTCCGTGCCGGCCACGCTCGCTCCGGGGAGCACGTATACAATCTCCGGCCGACGCTTTAACGGTTTCTCTCAGGCGAACATGTACGGCGACGATGTTCAGCAGGCGACGAACTTTCCGCTCGTGCGAATTACTAATACTTCGAGCAATCACATTGCCTACGCCCGCACGCACGACTTTAGCTATATGGGAGTCGGCTCGCAGGGAGTCGTTTCCGCCAAGTTCGATGTTCCCTCGAGCATCGGCACCGGCTCGAGCAGCCTGGTCGTCGTCGCGAACGGCATCGCGTCCGCCCCGGTTCAGGTGACGATAAGTAGCGCGCGCTAACGCAGGGATTGGCGGCGTGCAGACCTAAGCAGCGAGCCTGTCGCGTGCGCGGAGGTAGTCATGCTGCCAAGACGCGTTGTCGCTCGCGCGCTTTGGGTTTCTCTGCTGGCCGGCGGCCTTTGCATCACCGGCGGCCGACTTGGCGCTGCGCAGACGCCGGCACAGGAGCCCTCCTCGTCAGTCGGGGTCGTCTTCGTGCTCGTCCCTTACGGCGAGCCGGGCACCAAAGATCCGCATGCCGATGGCGAGACCCAAGCGCTTGAAGCCGATCTCAAAGCCGCGGGGATCCCGACCTCGATGGTCGCTCCGATCGATCATCTTCGAGCCGTCGCCGGTGCCGTCGACCTCTGCCGCCAGAACGCGGCCGCGGGTTTGCTGATCGCCGAGGGGCGCTACGAGCAGACCGAGCACACCTCGATGATTCCCATGTTGCCCGTGCAGGTGTCCAAGTACCCGTCGCACGTCGAGCTCCGGCTCGACGAGATCGACTGCCGGAGCACGGTCGTGTGGTCGGCACATGCGACCGGCGATCAAACCGTCGAAGGCGCGAACTTTGGCTTCAGTACGGCCGGCAATGTCGGCTCGGCCATCGATAACGGCTTCCGTAACGCAACCGCCGTGGTGGTTGTCGCGCTAACGAAAGCGCCCGCGCCAAATCCCACGCAAATGCCGACGACGCCGGTACCTGCGCAGCCGGCGGCGCCCAGCGCTTCGGCGTCGAACGTTTACCTGCTCGTGCCGTTCGAGCAGCCCGACCTCGCCGATCCACGCGCACCCGATATCACGCACTCGCTTGCCGCAAAGTTCCAAGAGCGCCACCTCGCAGCAAAGATCGGGAGCCCGATCGATCGCCTTACGGCCGTCGCGACCGCGCCTGCTCTCTGCTCGGGCAATGGCGCAACCGCCATCGTCGTTCCGTCGATTCGTCTCGAGCAGGCGAAACGCTCGCACGCCGAGCTTCGCTTGGATTTGCTCGACTGCAACGGCCAAGTTGTGAGCAGCGCCGTGTCCGAGGCGGACATCGGAATGGGACTCGTGTACGGCGGCAAAGCGATGATCAAAGTGGCCGAAGACGCCATGGACCCCGCGCTCGACCAGCTTTTCTCACCGCAACCGAAGCAATAAACTGCTCGAGTCGTTAGGGCGACCGGCTCGAGCACGGGCCGAAGTCGACGCCCCGACACGCAGCCCTGTGCGCCGGCCTGCCCCTGGAACTCAACCCACAAAACCCAGCACCGCCGGCGTCATAACGCTTGCGGACTAGCAAGGATTGCGAGAAAGAGTAGAGCCATAATCGCATCTGCGCCCGCCGCCGAGCAAAAAGCTGAGCGCGGTTCGAGGCGTGACCGCGCCGATCACAAGCGTAGCCGCGAGGATACCGTTACCAAGAGAATCGTGCCGGTATAGGCGCTGAGCATTCGGTCCGCCGCCTTACAGGCAATTTAATCTACTAGGGCTGAGTGCTCACCGGAATCATGAGGTGTGCGTATGGCGTGCCGGGCCACATGACGTACGGCTTGGTGGTGTCGGGATCAGTAGTCGCCGGATAGCCCATGTTACTCGCAGCCGGGCCGACGATCATCACATGCGGTCCGGTCTTCACCCAATGGTTGCCGGGCGCCGGTCCCTTCGCATACGGATCGGTATTGCTGGTGCCGTCATCGCCGGCCAGCATGTAGATGAAACCGACGCTGTTGGGCGGGGCCGTGTGCGTCATGTAGGCATGCGCCCACGCCATGGCGTTTTGATCGGCGCACATCGGCGTGGTCGGATCGAGCATCATGCACGTGAATCCGTTGGATCCGGTTTGGACGGTACGCATCGATCCGCCCGGCTGCATCTCGACAATCGTCGCGCCCTTCACAACCGCCGCGGGCGCGCCGGTCGTGATCTTCGCGATGTAGTCTGAGTCCGATGCTGCGCCCGTTTGCTGAGCGTACGCAGGGGCCGCAATCAGCGCCAGCACCATTGCCGACCCTAAAATCGTATGACGAAGCATGAGTATTCCTCCGAGTGAGATAGCGAGCGCTTAGAGCGTTCTGCATCGCCGTGGGCTAACCATGCGTCGAGCGGCAGGCAAAGCTCGAGCTGGACTAGTCGAAAGTTACCGTCGAAGGGAGGCAAGTCCCAAGCCACACAGTCCTGGTTCGAAGCGATTTGGTGCTCAAACGATCGTGGGGAAGGTGGGAGTCGAACCCACATGAGTTGCCTCGGCCGCTTTTGAGGCGGCTGCGTCTGCCATTCCGCCACTTCCCCCGACGAGCTTCGCGAAGTTCGAGCGGAGCAATGGGCAGGCCTTTGACGCGTCCGGGATGATCGTGCGTGTTGGTCGATTAGCTCGAGTCAAGGAGCGTGTGAGCCTGCGCGAGGTCCGCGACTGGGTAGATCCCGAGACCGACCTCCACCGAAGGGCGCGCGAAGATCAGCGTCACAAGCTCCGCCGCACGCGTCGTTCGTAACCGGAAGATCGCGACTTCCTCTGGGCGCCAGCGCAGTCGGACCAGGCGCCCGTCATGAAGAATCCCGACCGCATCGCCGCGTGAGGACGTGAGCACGCGATCGCCCGGAGCGAGCGCGAAGCCCGAAATGCTCTCGAGCCTCGCCGTCGACGCGCGATCGTGAGGATGGAACTCTTCGTCCACGATCACCTCGCGGCTATCGCCGGTCAACGCGAGGGTTCGTTTGAAGTAACCGCCGCCGCCTGGAAGGTCGGCCGCATCGTACGTGCAGGTAACGCGCTGGGTGGCGAACACGTCGAGCCGGTTGCAGACGTATTCCCGGTTGAATGTTCCGGCCGGCAGCGGATGCGTGTACGAGGCGATATAGTCGCGACTCGAAATCGGCGGCGGCGGATCGGTGGCGTCCCGAAATAAGCCGATGGCGGTCGCGGCGTTGCCGCCCCGCGGTTCACCGAACTCGGAGACCCGCGCGCCCGCGAACGGTGCGAACACGATGCGAACGCGTCCGTTCGCGATCGACTGACCGCTGGGATCGGCAAACGGCGGCGGCGTGCCCGGCAGAGGCGCGGGGGCCGCGCTCGGTGACGGTGCATTGACGCCGACCGGAATCAGCCGCGTTTCGCGCGCAGCTAGAGTAAACGCCGCAACGGGCACCGTTCGATGGGCGAGTCCGACTGCGGCCGCTTCGATGCGGCGTTGCGCAGCGCTCGGATTGATGGCGATGACGAAGCCATATGACGCATCGTCGGCAAGCAACAGCGTCACATACGCGCCTCGGGGACCGGTTCGAGCGAAGTGCACCGACGACACGCCGTACGCGAGCCGCCCTGCCTTGCGCAGCGCCGCGACACGCGCGGCGGCCCAGGGCAACATCCGATCCGCGAGCCCTCCAAGCGGCGGGAGAAGAAGTGCGCGCGGATTCGGGAAACGGTCGCCGCCCGCGGCGAGGTCGACCATAGTGCACGTCAAGCCGCGCACGTTGCAGGCGCGCTGCATCGCAACCGTCGATGCGGCGAGCGCGGCGAAATCGGCATCGCTGAGAGTTCCCGGCCCAAAGAGTCTCGGCGGCCAGACGATCGCGGCGTCGGCCGCGACGTGCGTTCGCGCGAGCAACGGTCCGTAGCGAGCTGCGATCTCGCCGAACGCGCGCGTTGGGGCGTAGCGTGGCGCGGCGCGCAAATCGACCGTCAGCGCTGCATCCCAGGCGTACGACCAATTCGCCCATGGAACTTCCCAGCCGTGGGGATAGACCGTATCCTGGACTGGAAAGTTAACGACACCGTGCGCGCCGTTGCGAAGCAGCTCACTCAGCGCCAGCGCCGTGTTCGCCGGATCGCTCGGTCGCGGGGCGCCTTCGTCCGCGCCTTGAAACCAGCCGGCTTGAAACTCGGACTGCATGACCGGATACTGCGGCTGCGTCTGCAGCAGCCCGGTCGCGAAGTCCAGATCCGCGAGATCGTGCGCGCCGATGCGATAGCTGCCGCTCTGGTACCAATTCCCCCACGCCCAGGCCGGCGACGCACTCGGAACCTTCATCTCGTAGGTGTTGATGAACAGCGGCACTCGCGGACCTGCCACCGATTGCGCCACCGAACGGAGCCAACCGACATACGCATGCCACTCCGGCGCGGGCCAGGTGTCGTTATCGAGATACGCACCTTGATCGTCATCTAAGGCGATGGCGAGGATGTCGTGCGAGTACGGCTCGACCGTATGCAACACGTCGCGCAGCCACGCGCTCGCAGCGCCCAGATGCGTCCGGTTTGCCAACCACTCCGCCGAAGCAGCGTCGGCGTGCGCGTTCTGCAGCGTCGCCGTCGCGGGATAGCGTCCCTCCAAGACGTCGTGGAGCGGCATCTTGTACTCCGGACGCTCAAGCAGCCACGCGGGATAGCCGCCGTTGCGCCACTCGTTGCGAATTACGGGCCCGGGTCGCAGAATGACCTTGAAGCCGAGTTCGTGGATAAGGGCCAGCAGCCCGATCAGGTCACGCCGCGGATCGCTCGAACCCGTGAAATCCAGCTCATCGCGCGACGGCGCATGCCAGTTCCAGATGACATAGAGATCCACCGTGTTGATCCCCAGTGCGCGGTACGCCAGCAAGGCCGGCCGCCACTCCTCGCGCGGAATCCGCTCGTAAAAGAATGCCGCCCCGTAAATGAAGAACGGACGGCCGTCGACCGTAAAGACCGGATAGCCGCGCTCTGAAACGACGTGGGCGGTGTTCCAGCTCGACCAGCCCGCGCTGGTCGCGGCACGCGCCGCTGTTGGGAGCGCAAACGCAACCAACGCCGCGACGGCAAACGGCCACCAAGACTCTCTCCAAGCCACGATCGTGAAGACGACTGCGCCGACGATGAGCCAGCCGATGCCGAGCGCGATCGCAGCCGGTCCCGTGCTCACGAACGCAATGCTCCACCCCAACAACGCGATCAGCGCCGGCAACGGATAGAGCGGCATCCGAAACGGCGCGCGGATGCGCCGCATGCGCACCAATGCCAGCGCTAGGATCTGCGCAACTCCTTGGATCAAGACGATGCCCGCGGTGAGAAATGCGATCACCTGGTCGAGGGTAAAGAGGCTTGCGACCAGCGAGAGGCCCCCGACGACAAGCAGGGCGATGTGGGGAATCTCTTTGCGAGGATGCAGCTTTCCAAAGCTCGGCAGAAACGCGCCGTCGCGCGCCGCCGCAAACGAGATGCGCGAGAAGCCGAGCAGATTGCCGTAGAGGGAGGCGAATGCCGTAACCAGCACGAGCAGCGTGACGGTAATGGCTGCAAAGTGCCCCCAGGCCTGCTGGACGACGAACGCGCCGACGTACTGTGCTTGCGCCGTGGGTTGCCCGTGCGCGTCCAGCAGCGATCGCCACGGCACCACGCCGAGCACCCCCATCTGGAGCAGCACGTAGAGTACCGCGACGATCGCGATCGAGAGTACGATCGACAGCGGGATCGTGCGCTCCGGACGTACGACCTCGTCGCCGAGCAGCGCTGCGTCGGCGTAGCCGACGTAATCGTAAAGCGCGATGAAGAGCGCACCGCCGAAGCCCGCTAAGAACGCCAGATCGAAGCGAACGGGCTGCGCAAGCGTGAACGCTTGCGCGAAATTCGCATGCGAAAGGCCGGCGCATGCTACCAGCGCTACCGTGAGCGTCGCCGCCAGCGCCAGCAGCGACCCCAGCGCCGCTACCGCTCGCGTGCGCCGATAGAGCAACGCGATCGTAGCCAGACCGATTCCCACGGCGGTTGCGTCGCGCGCCACACCGTTCGCAGCCAGCGGCGGATAGAGATACGCTGCGTAGCTCGCAAACCCGATGTAACCGCTGGCCAGCAGACACGGCGCGTACAGCAAAAACTGCCAGTTAAAGAGAAAGGCAAGCGCTTTGCCCAAGCCGCGCGGTCCGAAGACGTCGCGGAGATAGACGTAGGTTCCGCCCGATCCCGGATAGCGCGATGCGAGCTCGGCCCATACCAGTCCATCGCAGAGCGCCACGATCGCGCCCGCGATCCACCCGAGGAGCGCTAACGGTCCACCCAGCGCGGCAATCACCAGAGGAATGGTGACCAGCGGGCCGATTCCGATCATCGTGATGACGTTGATCGATATCGCGCCGCGCAAATCGATCGCGCGTTTCAGCTCGCCCATTTTCCCGACACTCTAGGAGCGCCTGTTCGTTCGACGAAGCACATCATCATGCAGGACCGATCCGACATCGCGCGACTGCTGCGACTCGACGGCGACGTGCGCGTAGACTTCCTACAGAGCGACGCGTTGGCGGCGAATCCGCTGGGCGATCCGTCAGTACGGCCGGTTGCCGTTTATCTGCCGCCTGCATACGATCCGCACGGGTCACGCCGTTATCCGGTTCTGTACGTTCTGCATGGCTACACGGGAGACGCCAACGCGTTGCTTGCCGCGCGCCCGTGGGAGACCAACGTGCTGCAATGGGCCGATCGATTGATTCGGGAACGCCAAATGCCGCCCGTGCTGCTCGCAATCGTCGACGGCTTCACGCGCCTAGGCGGCTCGCAGTACGTCGACTCGATCCACAACGGCAACTACGCGATGTACACCGTGCGCGACGTCGTCGGGCATCTCGATCGCACCTTTCGTACGATTGCGTCCGAAGGCGGACGCGCCGTCCTGGGGAAATCATCGGGCGGTTTCGGCGCCATGCACCTGGTCATGGAGCACCCAGGCGTCTTTGGAGCGTTCGCGTCGCACAGCGGCGATTCGTACTTTCGGTACGCGCATCCACCCGCGTTCACGCCCGTGCAGCGTACGCTCGAGCGCTATGGATTCGATATTTCCGCATACGTCGAGGCGTTCGAGCGCAAACAAAAGCGTGATGGCGCCGAGTACACCACGATGGAGATGCTCGCCTATGCCGCCGCATACTCGCCACGCAGCGCGACGGCCTTCGATCTGGATCTGCCGTTCGATGCGAGCACCGGCGAGCTTCGCGACGACGTCTTCGGGCGCTGGCTGGCTTTCGACCCGGCCGAACGGGTCGCGGGGCGGCGTTCCGAGCTCGCGCGCCTGCGGCTGTGCTACCTGGACTGCGGCCGCAAAGACGAGTACTTCCTGGATGTCGGCGCGCGGGTCGTTACCGAGCGCATGCGCGACCTCGGCCTCGAGGTCCGGCACGAGGAATTCGACGACGATCATCGCAACGTTGGTTACCGGTACGCAATCTCGCTTCCGGCGCTTGCCACCGTCCTCGACCAAGCATGAAACGAACTCTTCTTTCCATAACCGCGCTGCTGCTCGTCCTGTCGAGCGGCGCGATCGCCCGCGCCCAAATCCCGCCGCCGCCGACGCCGACCCCGGATCCGCACACGTACACCGATCCCGGCATGAACTTCACCGCGCCGCCCGATGCCTATCTGGTGGGGCGTGCATCGAATGCGACCCCCGACGCACTGAGCGAAGACCTCCAGACGGTTGCAACCTGGGTCCTGCATCCCGGCCAGGAAGACGCGCGCACGATCACCATCGCGATGGAAGCCTACGACGGGCCACCCGATCAGTGGGAGGCGCAGTTCGAAAGCCAAACCCATAGTTCACAGGACGGGACGTTGATCCGCAACAAGACGCCGATGACGCTGCTCAACGGCATGCCGGCGTACTTTGTCGAGATCGCCTACGGCAGCGGCTTCGACGCGAAAAAGGAGTATGCGGTGGTTTGGGCGGACGGCGAGCGCGGCGTTGTGCTTGCGGAGGTCTCGCGCATGGGCGATTCGAGCGACGCGGAGGCGCAGCGGGTCCTCAAGCAGGTCACGGCCGTACGCTATCCCATGAATCAGCCGTAACCGGCACGGCGTCAAGCCCGCGCCGCAGATCTTCAAGCAGATCATCGATATCTTCGATGCCGACGGAAAGCCGTAACAGCCCATCGTTGATGCCGCGCCGTTCGCGATCGGCCGGTGGGATCGATCCATGTGTCATGCGCGCGGGGTGGCTAATCAGCGACTCGACCCCGCCAAGACTCTCGGCGAGACTAAAGTAGCGCAGGCTGCCCGCGAACTCCAGGGCTCGCTGCGGCGGTCCCGCGAGCACGCATGAGAGCATCCCGCCGAAGCCGGTCATCTGGCGTTTGGCGAGTTCATGCTGCGGGTGCGATGCTAGCCCCGGGTAGTGAACGCGTACAACGTCGGCGCGCGATTCGAGAAACTCGGCGATGGCGCGAGCGTTTCGTTCGTGCTCGCGCATCCGCACGGCCAGCGTCTTCGCCCCGCGCATCGTGAGCCACGCATCCTGCGGTCCGGGAACGCCGCCCATCGCGTTCTGTGCGAACTTGATCGCCTCGTACAGCTCGCGGTTACTGGTGAGGGCGACGCCGCCGACGACGTCGCTATGGCCGCCGATGTACTTGGTGGTCGAGTGGACGACGACCTCGGCGCCCAAGGCGAGCGGCTGCTGGAAGTACGGGGTCGCGAAGGTGTTGTCCACAACAACGATTTGGCCGGCGTCGCGCAACGCGGCGATCGCGCGGATGTCGATCAGCTTGAGCAGCGGATTGCTCGGGGTTTCGATCCAGAAGAGCTTGGTCGCCGGGCGGACCGCAGCGCGGACCGCCTCGAGATCGCTCATGTCGACGTAGGTGAACTCGAGTCCGTGGCGCTGCAGGACGCGCGAGAAGAGCCGGTACGTCCCGCCGTAGATATCATCGCTCACCACCGCGTGATCGCCGGCAGAAAGAACGCTTAACACTGCGTCGGTGGCGGCCATGCCGCTGGCAAAGGCGGTGCCGTACTCGGCATTTTCCAATGATGCAAGCTGCCGCTCCAGCGCTAGACGCGTCGGGTTGATCGTGCGGCTGTAGTCAAAGCCTTTGTGCTCGCCGACGCGCAGCTGCGTATAGGTCGAGGTTTGATAGATTGGAACGATGGTCGCGCCGGTGGTCGGATCCGGCTCTTGGCCGACGTGAATCGCCTTCGTTGCGAACCTCACTTGGGAACGGCGTCGGAGCTGGTGGAGAGGAAGCTGATGATATCCTGGCGCGTCAGCACGCCGACCGGCTCGCCTTCGTCGATCACCACGATCGCCGGATTGGCTAGGGTAAGGAGCTTGTAGGCGCGCTCCAGATCTTCGAACTGCTCCAGCGCCGGGAAGGGGCGTCCCATCACCTCGCTCACCGGCTGATGAATGATGTCGGCATGGTCGAAGACGCTCTGCATGACGCCCACGTCGTTCACGCTCCCGACCTGTTCGTGGCCTTGCATGACCGGCAGCTGAGATATCTCGTATTGGCGTAACAGGTCGAGCGCGGTCTTCACGGTGTCGTCTTGCTGGACCGTGATCAGCGGCGGTAGAGGCGCCTTGCTGCGCAACACGTCTCCGACCGTCGCGCGGCGCTTAGCGTCGGCCAAAAAGCCGTTCGCAATCATCCAGTCGTCGCTGAAGATCTTCGACATGTAGCCGCGGCCGGAATCGGGGAAGATCACGACCACGATCGCGTCGGGAGGGAGCGTCTTCGCGAGCTTGACGGCCGCCACCGCGGCGGTGCCCGACGAGCCGCCGACGAGCAATCCCTCTTCGCGCGTGATACGCCGCGCCATCAGGAACGAATCGCGATCGGAGACGCGCACCATCTCGTCAATGACCCGCAGGTCGACGGTCTCGGGAAGATAGCTCATGCCGATCCCTTCGACCGCGTATGAGCGCGGAATGTCACCCGAATAAATCGAGCCTTCAGGATCGGCGCCGACCACGTGAATGGCCGGGTTGCGCTCCTTGAGAAAGCGGGCCGTTCCGGAGATGGTGCCGCCGGTCCCGATGCCGGCCACGAAATGTGTGATGAGACCGCGCGTCTGCTCCCAGATTTCCGGCCCGGTCGTGTGATAGTGCGCCTCCGGGTTGAAGTGGTTGTGAAACTGATTTGGTTGAAATGCACCGGGAATCTCCGCGGCCAGCCGATTGGCAACGCCATAGTATGATTCCGGGGAATCGGGCGGAACGTTGGTGGGCGTGATGACGACCTCGGCGCCATAGGCCCGCAGCAGATCGATCTTTTCCTTCGACATCTTATCGGGCATCACCAGAATGCACCGGTAGCCGCGGATCGCCGCCGCCATTGCCAGGCCCGTGCCCGTATTGCCGCTGGTCGGCTCGACGATCGTGCCGCCCGGCTTAAGCAGCCCTTGCCGCTCGGCCGCGTCGAGCATCGCCACTGCCGGCCGGTCCTTCACGCTCCCGCCCGGGTTGACGTACTCGACCTTCGCGAGCACCAGGCAGGCCGCGCCGTCAGTGACCTTATGAAGCTTGATGAGGGGCGTGCCGCCGACTGCTTCAAGCGCATTCTCGCAGTAGATGGGTCCGGTCGTTCGATCCGACGGGGCGGTCGTTGCCATAGGAGCCGCGGCTTCCGCGTGGCGAACACCATCACCTATGAAACCACGTGTCGGCAGAGTGCTCGGCGTGGCGTTGCTACTCCTCGCGAGCGTTGCATGCAACAGTGATGCGCTGCCCCCGGCCGCCGGCTTCGCAACCGTGAACGGCGTCGTTGTCGACGGCGTGACGAATTCGCCGGTCGCCGGCGCGGTCGTCACGATCGATACGGTGCTAACGGCCACGACCGACGCCGGCGGAAAGTTCACGATCGACAAAGTTCCGAGCGGGATCGCGGATTATTCCGTCCAGGCCAAGGGCTACCAGGTGCTCTCCTCGAGCGCCAACATCGAACCCGGCAAACCCGCGCAGCTCAACCTAACGTTAGCCCAAAAAACGAAACCCTGATTTAGCCCAGATCGAGGAGCCGAGGGTTGAAGTTTACCTAGCCGTACGCAGTGCGGCGGTAGGCGCTGGCCGGCTTCATCAACGTAGCGCGGTCTGCGACCGTGCGATCGATGATCGAGAACACGACCGTCGCAAGCTTATCGGGGTCGTGACGAACGGTCTCGGTTTCGCTTATCACGGCCGCATCGATCGGCTCGAAGCCGAGTTCCGCGATTTTCGCCATGTCGGGTTTGACCGGAACTTGACCCTCTTCGGCGTACGCCGCGAGCAGTCGCGAAGGCGCTTCGGCATTCACGATGACGTAATCGCAAACGCGCTTGCCCGCATTCGCAAGGAGCGCCTCCAGGTGATCGGCGGCACTCATTCCGTCGGTTTCGCCCGGTTGCGTCATCACGTTGCAAACGTACATCTTCACCGCATGCGCGTCGGCGATCTCCTGCGCGATCCGGCTGACGAGCAGGTTCGGAACGATCGACGTGAAGAGGGAGCCAGGTCCCAACACGATCGCATCCGCATCGCGAATCGCGTCGATGACCTCGTCCAGCGGCACCGCACCGCCGGGCGGATCGAAGAAAACCCGCTTGATCGGCCGGCGCGCCGCCGAGATGTTCGATTCACCTTCGACGATCGTGCCGTCGTCGAGCTCGGCGCACAGCTTCACCATGCCGAGCGTCGCGGGAAGAACGCGCCCGACGACGTTGAGCACCCGACTCGACTCTTTGATCGCGCGATCGAAGTTGCCCGTGATGCCGCTCATCGCTGCCAGGAACAGGTTACCGAATGAATGACCGCTGAGGCCCTCGCCTTCGGTGAACCGGTACCGGAAGAGATCCGTCACTAAGGCCTCGTCGTCGGCCAGTGCCACCAGGCAGTTGCGAACGTCGCCGGGCGGCAGAACGCCGAGTTCCTTTTGCAACCGTCCGGACGAGCCGCCGTCGTCGCTGACCGTAACGATCGCGGTGAGGTTGCTCGTACGCCGCTTTAGCCCGCGCAGCAGCGTCGAGAGTCCGGTTCCACCGCCGATGGCGACGATCTTGTAGCCTTGCTGGCGCCGCATTCCGGCCAACGCATCGCGAAAGCCCTTAGGCCGACGCGCGCGCGCGATCCGCACGACCGAACGTAGCCACATCCAGAGACCGAGGACCAGCAATGCCAGACCGGCCAAACCCAGAATCCACGTGAGATAGGCAGGTGGGAAGTAATCGTCAACGATGTCGTCGAGGATCTCGTTGATGTGGATGCCGCTGCCCTCTGCGATGAACCAGCGCGTAATTGCATCGAGCAGCAGCACGATTCCAAAGACGGCGAGGAGGAGCCAGCGTTTGATTCCCAACCCCGGCAGCAACCAGTGGAGGGAGTCCGCAAAGCGCTTGCGCATCACCAAGGCCTACCCAAATCGCGAGCTTCGAAGGCGAGTTCAAACCGTTTGTCGCCGTCCAGCCCGGCGAGCAGCCGGCGCGCTACGTAGACCGAGCGGTGACGGCCGCCGGTGCAGCCGACGCCGATCGTGAGTTGCGCCTTCCCTTCGGAAAGATAACGCGGCAATAGATAGTCCAGCAGGTCGCCAACCTTCTCAAGGAAGGGCTCCAGCGATGGATCCTCGGCAATAAAGGCGCCGACCGCGGGATCGTCACCGGTCAGCGGAGCAAGCGCGTCCTCGTAGTTCGGATTGCGCAAGAAGCGCACGTCAAAGAGCAGATCGAGGTCCACCGGCACGCCGTACTTGAAGCCGAACGAGACGAAGGTGACCGCCATGCGTGCCGGCCGGTCGGCGACCAGTGCGGCGGAGATGCGCTCCTTGAGCGCGGCGTGCGTGAGATTGGTGGTGTCCATAACGACCGTCGCCCGTTCTCGCAGCGGAGCGAGCGCGCGCCGGTCGGCATCGATCGCTTCGCGCACCGAACCGGCGCGCGAGAAGGGATGACGCCGGCGCGTTTGACTGAATCGTCTCACCAAAAGATCGTCGTCGGCATCCAGGAAGAGTACTTGCGCATTATGGGTACGTATGACTCGGTCGATCGCGGCGCACGGATCCCCGAGCCGTTCGTTACCGCGAACGTCGAGCGCGATGGCGACGTCGCGCGTCGCGGCCTGCTCCAGCGCGGTGACGACGGCATCGAGCGCGACGGGAGGAAGGTGCTCGATGCAGTAAAAGTCCAAATCTTCGAAGGACTTGATCGCCTGACTCTGGCCGGCTCCAGC